>JAEZEU010000516.1 GCA_023432885.1 Pseudomonadota bacterium
CGGGCTGAGCGCCGGCTTTCTGCGCGTCGGAATCAGGGCGCGCGGGCGCCGGCGCCGGCGTGGTCGGACGCGTGCCACCGGGCTTGGATTCAGCCGGAACATCCTTCTGCGGGGCAGGCGGGGAAGACGGCACCTGCTCTGTTGCCTGCGCGAGTTCAGCCGGCGTCCGGTTCGCAGTGATTTCGGCCAGCGCAAGCGCGGATATTGCCGTTCCCGCTGCGATCAGCGCGGCCGCGACCAGCCAGCCGCCTTTTGTGCTCGCCGGCTTCTGCTCATCGGAGGGCATGTCCATCACCGCAAAACTCCTTCGGGGGAACAACCGACCGGCAGGAGCATGGTTCCCGCACAAACGCCGGTACGGCCAAACGCCAGTACGCGGAATGGGGGCAAGGCCGACATCAAGTCGCGGCCAACATTGCGGCTGCCATGTGCACGCGAGGGCCAGCGCCAAACCGCCGTTGCCAGCCGACGAGGTGATGAGCACCAGGCTAGTCGGTAGTGCTGACTTCCCAGGTGGCGTGGCGCACGCCGCTCTGCTTCTGCAAATCGAGCGCAACGGCGTTCAACTCGTTGGGATCGACGGCAGTGGGGACCAAGGTGGCGACGATCTCGAGCTGGCCATCGCCAATTTCGACGACGTCGATGTCGGCGACCGGATACTTCGCCGCTTCGAGCTGCTCGACGAGGCGGTCGCGCATCCCGGTGAGCGCATGCGGCGTCACCGCGAGCTTGAAATAGTAGGTCGCTTCCGACGTCTTCTCGTTGAGTGGAATGCGGTTGATGGCATTGACCAGCGGCCGCAGCAGCGTGTTGCCGGCGAGCACGAAGATGGTGAGCGCCACCGCCTGCGCGACCATATCGGCGCCGGCACAGGAGCCGACCGCGGCAGAAGCCCACAGGGTCGCGGCGGTGTTGAGACCGCGCACGTCCATGCCCTGCTTCATGATGACGCCGGCGCCAAGGAAGCCGATGCCGGATACGACATAGGCGATCACCCGCACGCCGCCATCGGCGCCGGTGAGATGGATGGCAAGATCGACGAAGGCCGCCGCGCCCACGGCCACCAGAACATTGGTGCGCAGGCCCGCGGTCCGTTGGCGGTATTGCCGTTCGGCGCCGATCAGTGTGGCGAGCACGAAAGCCACCGCCAGGCTGACCAGCGTGTCGAAGAAATCGGCGGTCTGGAAGGTTGTGAGAAACTTCATCGCCTCGCCCCGAAGCATGATCCCGGAAAAGATCATGCTCCAACAATATCAAGGCGACTACTTACAGTTCCAGAAGCCCGCCGTCACCCTCTTCGTCGGCAAACGCCAGCAAGGTGCCTTTGGCGTTCCAGGCAAGGGCAGCCACCGGCGCGCCCTTGTTGCGGCGGACCAGGATTTCCGCACCGTCTTCGAGGCGGATCATCAGCACGGTGCCGTCGCTGTAGCCGGCGGCCATGATGTCCTGCCTGGGATGGCAGGCGACGATCGAAACGCGCGCCTGGAGCGGCGCCAGCATCGCCGGCTCCTTACCCATCGGGCCGTCCTTGCTGGTGAAGGGCCAGATGATGACGGTGTCCGCGCCCGACGTCGCGAGCCCCTTGCCGCCCACACTCCATGACATCGAGCGAACGCGGCCGGGGTAGCCGCTCATGCGCATGTGCCTGTTGTCGGCGAGCCGCCAGCCATGAAGCGCCGGCTCATGCATCGTCGTGACCAGGAACTTGTTGTCCGGACTCACGACGACCCCGAGATGAGAGCCCGCCCATTCGAGCAATTCCGGCTTGGCAGCCATGTTGGGAAACCACAGCGTCACGCCACCGTAATGCGCGATCGCGACGCGCAGCCCCTTGGGTGCAAAGGCAAGCCCGCCGACCGTCGAAGGCGCATCGAAGGATTTTTCCTCGCCCTTGCCGCTGCGCACGAAAGCCGTCTTGCCCGCCGACCATGCAAAGGCGCCATCCGGATGGAGCGCTACGCAGTCGATCCAGCGCCGCTTGGCGTCGGTCGCGAGCACCGAGGTCTCGCCCTTGGCGTTCAGCGCGACGAGCTTGCCGTCATCGCCCCCGGTGACGACGCGCGCGCCATCAGACGCCGCGCAGAGGATGGCGCCGAAATGCACTTCGACCGGCGAAACCTCGCCGGCCGGGGTGACGATGGAGATTGTCTCCTCGGCGCCGACAAAACAGGCATTGTCGCCGAGGAAATGCACCGACGACACCGCAGCATCCAGCGGCAGCGGCCGCACGCGGTCGGTCACCGAAACGATGGAGGCGGACTCCCCGGGATCGAATTCTTTCATCACGTGACGATGCAGCGCTCAAAACCGTCGCGGATCATCTGCTCCGGCAATTCGCGGCCGATGAAGACGACCCGGCTCTCGCGCCGCTCCCCGTCCTTCCATTTCCGCTGGTGATCGCCCTCCAGCATCATGTGCACGCCCTGGAAGACATAGCGATCGTCATCGTCGCTGAAGGCCAAGATGCCTTTCGAGCGCAGGATCTTCTGGCCTTCGGTCGCAACGAGCTGCTGCAGCCACGGCATGAATTTTGTCGGATCGAGCGGCTTGTCCGTGCGCAGGGACAGCGACTGCATGTCCTCATCGTGGTAGTGTTTCAATCCACCATGGCTATGGTCGTGATCATGATGGTGATGGTCGCGGCCATGATGATGGTCGTGGTCGTCGCCGGCTTCCAGAAAATCCGGTTCGATTTCGAGGATGCGGTCGAGATCGAACGCACCGCGTTCCAGCACATCGGCCAGCGCCACCTTGCAGCGCTCGGTGCGGTGCAGCTTTGCGTAAGGATTGATGCCGCGGATGCGGGCCTCGACTTCGGCAAGCTCTCCCTTGGAAACGAGATCGGCCTTGTTGAGCACGATGACGTCGGCAAAGGCGATCTGGTTCTTGGCTTCCGGCGCGTCCTTCAGACGATCGCTCAGCCATTTGGCGTCCGCCACCGTGACGACGGCATCCAACCGCGCATTCTTCTGCACGTCCTCGTCGACGAAGAAGGTCTGCGCCACCGGCGCCGGATCGGCCAGGCCCGTGGTCTCGACGATGATGGCGTCGAACTTGCCCTTGCGCTTCATCAAGCCTTCCATGATGCGCACGAGGTCGCCGCGCACGGTGCAGCAGACACAGCCGTTGTTCATCTCGAACACCTCTTCGTCGGCGCCGATGATGAGGTCGTTGTCGATGCCGATCTCGCCGAATTCATTGACGATGACGGCGTATTTCTTGCCGTGGTTCTCCGACAGGATGCGGTTCAACAGCGTGGTCTTGCCGGCGCCGAGATAGCCCGTCAGCACGGTCACGGGAATTTTTGCGGAAGTAGCCTCTGCCATAACAGCTCCGAAAATCGGGATATTGGGCGCTCAGGCCCGCGGGGTGGCCCCCGCCCTAGTCGCCGAGCGCGCCGGTCAGAACCCTTATATTGTGCCTGACCATCTCAATGTAAGTGGGGGCATCGCCCTTTTCGCCCGTCAAACTGTCGGAATAGAGCGTTCCGCCGACCCTCGCCCCCGTCTCGGCGGATATCCGCTGCATCAGGCGGGGATCGGTAACATTTTCCAGAAATACCGCCCGTATTTTTGCCTGTTTGACCTGGGTGATGATCCTGGCGATGTCCCGCGCGCTGGGCTCGGCTTCTGTGGAGACGCCGAGCGGTGCGATGAATTCGATGCCGTAGGACGCTGCGAAATAGCCGAAGGCGTTGTGGGTGGAGATCACCTTGCGCCGCTCGGGCGGAAGCTTTGCGATCGACTCGCGGACCTCGCGGTCGAGCGCGTCAAGCTTTGCGAGATAGGCATCCGCATTGGTACGGTATTGTCCGGCATTCGCGGGATCGGCCGTCGAGAGCGCCTCACGGATATTGGCGACATAAGTTCTTGCGTTGCCGACGGACTGCCAGGCATGGGGATCGGCGGCCGAGCCGAGACGGAGCGGCGCGATGCCATCGGTTGCGGTAACGATCCTCGCCCTGCTTCCGGAGGATTGCACCAAGCGCGGCAACCAGCCTTCAAAGCCAAGACCGTTGACGACGATGAGCCTGGCGCCGGCGATCTTCTTCGCATCGGCCGGCGTTGGCGAATAGACGTGCGCGTCGCTGTCGGGGCCGACCAGCGTCGTGACATCGACGCTGCTGCCGCCGACATTCCGCACGAAATCGCCCAGGATGGAGAAACTGGCGACCACCTTGAGCGGGTCGGCACCTGCCGGCAACACGCTCGCGACGAGAGCTGTAAGGATGAGCCAAAGTCGAAACCGCCGCATTCTCACGCCTCGAGATGGCGGCCGGGGAATGCCTGCCGCACCAGGCCGCCACAACTGCCGAACAGCAGCGAGATCACATAGAGCCCCGCCGCGACAAGGATCACGGCGGGGCCAGAGGGGATTCCGGTCTGGAACGACAATACGAGGCCCGCATAGCCCGACAGCATCGCGCTCAGCACGGCGATGCAGATCATGCCGGTGATATCGCGCGACCAGAAGCGAGCGATGCCGGCGGGCAGGATCATCAGCCCGACGCCGAGCAAGGTCCCGAGCGCGTGAAAGCCGTTGACAAGGTTGACGACCACGAGCGCGAGAAAGGCGAGATGCGCGGGCGCGCCGGCGCGGCTCACGGTGCGCAGGAAGACGGGATCGACGCATTCGATCACCAGCGGACGATAGATCACCGCGAGCACCAGCAGCGTGACGGTGGCATTGAAGGCGATGACGAACAGGGTCTGGTTATCCATTGCCAGGATATTGCCGAACAGCACGTGCAAAAGGTCGATATTGGTGCCCTTGACGGAGACAATGGTAACGCCGAGCGCCAGCGAGACGAGATAGAAGGTTGCGAGGGATGCGTCCTCCTTCAGTTCGGTGTTGCGCGCGACGAGGCCGGCGAGGATGGCGACCGCAAAGCCGGCGATCAGGCCGCCCGTCGTCATCGCAAACAGGTTGAGGCCTGACACGAGAAAGCCGATTGCCGCGCCCGGCAGGATGGCGTGCGCCATGGCATCGCCGACAAGGCTCATCCGCCGCAGCATCAGGAATACGCCGATTGGCGCGGCGCCCAGCGACAGCGCGATCACGGCGGCGAGCGCGCGGCGCATGAACTCGAAATCGATGAAAGGCGTAATCAGCGCGTCGATGATCATGTCAGGCAGCTTGCGAGGGCCTTGCGTCCACGGCGCAGGCCGCCGCAGCATCGTCGAAGGCCTCGCACATGCGGCGGGCTTCGGCGAGATTCTCCGGCGTCAGCACCTGCGCCGTCGGCCCCCAGGCGACAGGGCCGCGCGCCAGCAGCAGCGTTTCCGGAAAGTTTGCGCGGACCAGGTCAAAATCATGCAACGCCGCCAGCACGGTGCGGCCATCCTCGTGCCAGCGCTTCACCAGCACGAGCAGATCGGCGGAAGTTTTCGCGTCGATGGCATTGAAGGGCTCGTCCAGGACGATCAGCCGCGCGTCCTGCACCAGCAGGCGGGCGAACAGCATGCGCTGCATCTGCCCGCCGGAGAGCGTGCCGATGTTGCGGTTCTCAAAACCGTTGAGCCCCACCGCGGCCAGCGCCTGCGTAATGCGGTCGCGCTCGCGCCTGCCCATGCCGCCGAAAAAACCGGTCACGCGCCACAGCCCGGCGCCGACGAAATCAAACACCGAAATCGGAAAGCTGCGGTCGATGTCGGCACTCTGCGGCAGATAGGCGATGTCCCTGATATCGAGGCCGCCGAGATCGATGGCGCCGGACAGCGGCTTCAGGATGCCGGCCAGGCCGCGGAACAGTGTCGACTTGCCGGCGCCGTTCGGGCCGACCACGGCGAGCAGCGCGCCGGCGGCAACTTCACCGGAGAGGTGATGCACGGCCGGATGCCGCTCATAGCCGAGCGTGACGTCGCGAAGGGTGATCTGGGCCATCATGCTCACCTCATCGCGAGCCAAACGATGCCCCACAGCGCCGCACTGACCGCAGCCGCGGCTGCTACCCGCGCCGCCACCGTCATACTCAGGATCGACCACGTCGCCGCCTGCGCCGGATGGGGCGTCGCGGGGTCATGACTGTGGTGGACGTGGCGGCGGTGATCCTGACCGTGGGAATGGGGGTGAGCCATGAAGGAATGTTATATTATAACATTACCCAAGTCCACCGAGGGACTGTCAAGGTTTGCCGATAGCCATGGACAATGCCGCCGCCAGGAAGGGAAACGGCAAAGAAACCGCCGCGCGAAACCAGACGAATTTGGCCGGCATGAAGGGGATTTCCCACAAAATCAGCCGCTGAAATGCGAACAGCGCCCAGGAAATCACATAGGCGATCACCTGGGGCGTCCCGCCGCCGACCTTGAGTGCCACCGCGGCGATGGAAAAGCCGATCACCGGGCCTCCGGGGGTTGCGGCCCCCGCAATGGTGGCCGCCAGCACCCCCATCCAGCCGCTGTCGGGGCCGAGCCACCCGGTGATCACTTCGGGCGGGATCACCGCGGCGATGTAGCCCGAGCCGATCACGCCAAGCGCGATCCGCGGCACGATGTTGATGAAGTCCATTGCACCTTCGCGCGCGGAAGCCAGCGCCACCGCGCGACCGCGCTGCCAGACCATCAAGCCGAGCACGGCCACCGAACCCCATAGCGTGATATCGATGAAAAGCGCAGCGCTCATTCCGCCTTGCCCTTGGGGTAGAGACGGACATAGACGATGCGCCCGAGCGCGCCCGCGAGGATCGGGATCGGCACCGAAAGCGCCATGCGCCAGATCGTGAACTCGGTGCCCAGGATCGGCAACTCCCAGGCGATGGCGCGGCCGTAGCCGATCAGCGTCCAACTCACCACCATCGCGATCGTCGCGCCGAAATCGGCGCCGACCGTCAGCAATGCTGCAGCGACCGGATAGGCCGTGAACGGGCCGCCGGGCAGTATCGCGCCGAATGCCGTACCGATCAGAAGACCCTTGAGACCGGATTCCGGCCCGAGCGAACGCGAGACTTTTTCATGCGGCAGAATCTCTGCGATTAAGGCTCCCAACAGGCATCCGGCGAGAACGCGCGGCAGGATGTCGCCGAACAGCGTGAGGTCGCTGAAGAGAATTTCCGTGACGCCATGTAGGCCGTCGCGACGCCAGACCAGCACGACGCTGATCGCGACCAGCAGGGCAATGAAGATCATCGACCAGCCGATCGGCTTGCGCTTCTTGCGAGGCGCTTCAGCTTCACGCGAGCCGTCAGCTGGGTCTTTCGAGGAGGCTGTCAATAGAATCGGGCCGGGTCGGGCGGTGAAAAAATCCCGTTCTGCTTAGTCCGCGCTGCAGGGTGAGGCAAACGGAACGAGGAAATCACCTATGCGCGTCACTGGGGATGCCCATGCGACGGGGTGACCGGCCTCAGGTCAGATGACGAATCAGCGCCAATCCTGCAAAAAGCCCGGCGATCGACAGCACCACGGAGCCGGCCACATAAAGCGCTGCGAGCAGCAATTCGCCGCGCTCATAGAGCAGCGCCGCGTCCAGCGAATAGGCCGAGAAGGTGGTATAGCCGCCGAGGACTCCCGTCATCAGGAACAGCCGCCAAGGCTGCGAGGCCTCGCCCTTGAAAGCGAGATAGCCGGCGATCAGGCCCATTAGCGTCGAGCCGGTGACATTGATGATGAAGGTGCCCCAGGGAAAGCCCGGCGGCATGCAGCGCGCGCAGGTGAGATTGATCAGATGGCGCAGCGTCGCGCCCAATCCGCCGCCGACGAAAACGAGGATGTAGCTCACCTGCCCTGCTGCCTCTGCCCTGGTTGTCGCGTTGTTGTGCCGCAACGCTGCTGTCGCTGCAAGCGATGAAGCCGCAAAGAAAAAGGGCGGCAGCCCTGTGCTGCCGCCCTCATCTGCTTATCCGATGGGATCAAGCCTTGGAGAACAGCTGATCGACATAGTCCCAATTCACGAGATTCTCGACGAACGCCTTCAAATAATCGGGACGGCGGTTGCGATAGTCGATGTAGTAGGAGTGCTCCCAGACGTCGCAGCCGAGGATCGGGGTCGCGCCGTGGACCAGCGGGCTCTCGCCATTGGGCGTCTTGGCGATTTCGAGCTTGCCACCCTTGACCGCGAGCCAGCACCAGCCCGAACCGAATTGGCCGACGCCGGCGGCGATGAAATCGGTCTTGAACTTCTCGAAGCCGCCGAGGTCCTCGTTGATCTTCTTCTCAAGCCGGCCGGGCAGCTTGGTGCCGCCGCCATTCGGCTTCATCCAATTCCAGAAATGCAGGTGATTGTAGTGCTGGCCGGCATTGTTGAATACGGCCGCGTTCTTGCCGAACGACCCCTTGACGATCTCCTCAAGGGATTTGCCCTCGAATTCGGTCCCCTTGATCGCGTTGTTGCCGTTGGTGACATAGGCCTGATGATGCTTGTCGTGATGATACTCCAGCGTCTCCTTGGACATGTAGGGCGCAAGGGCGTCATGAGCGTAAGGCAGGTTGGGCAGCGTGAAGGTCATGGGGAATGTCCGCAAATGGTGGGGTACTACGGGTAACAGAACCCCTTATAGAAGGTTCCAACGCGGTTCAACACACCCAATTTTGGCGATAGGCAGTCGAAATGAGCATCGAGATCGAGGTTCTGAACGGGGATGCTTCCTGGCCGCAAGCCAAACCGCTGCTGGAGGCGGTTTGGCCGGGGCATGTGATCGATAAGCTGCCTTGGGGCCGGGTTAAATGGGCGCATGCCGATCTGCGGGTGCTGATCGACGCGCCCGACGGCAACGGGCTTGCCTGCCATGTCGGTATCTACTTCCGCACGGTGACCTGGAATGGCCACAAGGTGCATGTTGGCGGCATCGGCGGCGTATCGACGCGCGATGATTGCCGGCGCCGCGGTTACGCCAGCCTTGCGCTCGATGCCGCGGTGCAGACCATCCGCGCCAACGAAGCGGCGAAATTCGCGATCCTGTTCTGTGAGCCGCACAATCATGCCTTCTACGAAGCGCGCGGCTGGCATCGATTTACCGGCGAGATCTTTTGCGAACAGCCCGAGGGACAGGTCCGCTTCGAGGCCATGACCCCGTTCGTGTTCGACGTAGTCCGCGCCCCGCGCCAAGGCACCATCGACCTATGCGGACTGCCGTGGTGAGCCCTGCGTGGCCCGGGGTGGCTTGAACAGGCCGCTACTCTTAATATGTCGATCATAATCTATTGACATATTGCATGTGGCGGCCAGGGGCGCGGTGAGGCATGACGATAGAGGCTTCCGCTGAAGTGCGTCCGCCGGCGACCCCGGTCAACAGCCTTCTGACTTCCCCGATTCTGCCGACGCTCTTGAAGCTCGCATTGCCGAATGCAATCGCGATGTTCGGCACGGCGCTGGTCGCGGTGGCCGAGACCTCGTATATCGGCCGTCTCGGCGTCGAGCCTTTGGCCGGCATCGCGCTGGTGTTTCCCTTCGTGATGCTGACGCAGATGATGTCAGCCGGCGCGATGGGCGGCGGCGTCTCGTCTGCGGTGAGCCGCGCGCTCGGCGGCGGCAACCGGGAGCGCGCCGCCAACCTGGCCTTGCATGCGGCCATCATCGGCGCGGGCGGCGGCCTGTTCTTCACCGTCATGATGCTCGTGCTTGGAAGAACCTTTTATTCGCTGCTCGGCGGCGACGGCGAAGTGCTCGAACAGGCGATGCATTATTCGCAGGTGCTGTTCTCAGGCGCGGTGTCGATCTGGCTGGTCAATACGCTTGCCTCCGTGGTGCGCGGGACCGGCGACATGCGGGTACCCTCGCTGGTGCTGATCGGCGTCGCCATCATCCAGGTCACCGTTGGCGGCGGTCTCGGGCTTGGCCTGTTCGGCCTGCCGAAATTCGGCATGCGCGGCGTCGCCGCAGGCCAGCTTGCGGCTTTCACATCGGGCGCCCTGTTCCTGGCCTGGTATCTCGTCAGCGGCCGCAGCCGCCTGAAGCTCGATTTCAAGAGCTTCACGTTCCAGCGGGACATGTTCGTCGACATTCTTAAAGTCGGCGCCGTGTCGTGCCTGTCGCCGCTGCAGAGCGTGCTGGCCATCGTGATCTTCACCAAGATCCTTGCAGGGTTCGGCACCGTGGTGCTGGCCGGCTATGGCATGGGCTCGCGGCTTGAATTCATGCTGATCCCGATCGCGTTCGCCTTCGGCACCGCCTCGATCCCGATGGTGGGGATGGCCATGGGCGCGGGCCTCGTCACGCGGGCGCGACGGGTGGCCTGGACCGCGGCAGCCGCGGCAACTGTCGTCGTCGGGCTGATCGGCCTGATTGTCGCGATCAATCCTGGTCTCTGGGTCTCGCTGTTCACCAGCGACCCCGGCGTCACCGAAGCCGCTTTTTCCTATTTCCGATGGGCCGGCCCCGGCTTCGGATTCTTCGGCGCCGGCGTCTGCCTCTACTTCTCCTCGCAAGGCGCGGCCAAGGTCGGCGGGCCCGTGCTGGCAGGAACCATCCGCCTCGCACTCGTCGCCGTGGGCGGTTGGTGGCTCACGGCTTCTGGCGCACCGGCATGGACGCTGTTTGCCCTGGTCGGCACCGCGATGGTCGTGTTCGGGATCGCTACAGCTCTGTCGATTCGCCTCACAAGCTGGAGCAAATAGCCGCGCAAGCATGATCGCTGCTGGCATTGCAGAATCAGTCATTATTGCTATTCAGACCCCGCTTTCCGCTGGGGGTTTTGATGGCCAGATTCGGTTTCGTTTTTGCGATCGTTGCGACCGTGCTGAGCGCAGCGCCGGCTCTGGCGCAGGCCGCCGAGCCGAACGGCGTCTGGCTGACCGAGAAGGGCGATGCGCGCGTCAAGGTCACCAAGTGCGGCAACGGGCTCTGCGGCGTTATCGTCTGGCTCAGGGAGCCGATCGATCGCGCCACCGGGCAGCCCCAGGTCGACGACAAGAATCCCAATCCCTCCCTGCGCACCCGGCCGGTGATCGGGATGCCGCTGTTCATCGGCATGCGCCCGTCGGCACCGGGCAAATGGTCGGGCCAAATCTACAATGCCGATGACGGCGGTACCTATGTCGGCCATGTCAGTTTCGCAGGCGGCGACGCGCTGCAGGTCGAGGGCTGCGTGGGCGCGATCTGCGGCGGCGAGAACTGGACCCGCGTGGGGCGCTGAAGATCAGACCGCCACCATTGCCTTCAAGGCGGTCGCAGCCGTCGCATAGCCGCCGCGCGCCCCGTCGATGAAATGGACGTGGTCGTTGCGCATCACAGAGGGCGTAAAACAGGTCATCATCGCGGCATCCTGCCGATGCAGGCCGTAGCGCAAAAGGCCGGCTGAGGCAGCAGTCTTCAGACGTTGCACAAGCTGGTTTTCCAGCTCCTCCGTGCAGTCGAGGATCATCTTCAGGCCGTCATCATATTTGCGAAAGTCAGAGTTCTCGACGAGCTGCCGCACATAGTTCTTCGGCACGAAATCGCCGACCTTGATGCCAAAGCGCATCACGAGATAGGCCCACAGCGTCACTGCAAGCACGACGGCGCGCCGCATCAGAAGCGGGCCACCGCGCGCGGCGCGGGCCTCGTACTCAATGCCCTGCGGCGGCCAGCGCAGCGGCGGGCCACCGGCCGGGACCGGCCTGCCTGCATCAGGGCTTCGTTCGACAAGGCCGATGATTTCCTCGATCGCCTTGCGGAAGGCCGCTGGATCGGTCCCCGCCGCCGGTAGCACGAGCACCGATAGTATGACGCCGCGGGATGAGGGGATTTCCTCGAACCGGCACGACAGGCCCGACAGATCGGGTTGCGAACCTGACGGCGCGGCGTCGACGGCAAACTCGCCGCGCTTCATCGCGGCGTCGGCCCAGCCGAGCCCGCCGCCGGAGAACATCGCATAGGAGAGGTTTGCCGATGGGCCGAACCGAGCAACGCGCACGTCGAGGCCTTGTGCGCGCACCGTAGATACCGGCACCAGGGCGACCCGCATCGAAAGGCCAAGGTCTTCCCTCACCCACGCGGCGGTGGCGGCCAGCGCCTCGCGCGCCAGGCCGAGATCGCCGGGCGCCACTGCAAAGCTCGCGCCATCACCGCCGAACACGAACGGAAATTCCCGCCCCTGCAGCGCATTGGTGACCGCGGCAATCACGGCGGCGCCGGCCATGTTGACCGCCTTGTAGCGCTTCGCGGCGATCGCCCTGGTCGATTCGACGATATCGGCCACGCCGATCGTCCAGTCGTCGGGCAACGGCACATAGAGTGTCGGGTCCATCAGCCTGGTGAAGCCCCGAAACACCGGAATGCGTCCGTAGAAAATATCGGTCCCGGCGGTGGTGTTCATCGTGATCCCGAATTGCCGTTAGCCGCTGCATGTAGCAGATACGGGCCTTGCTGTACTCGGGTTCACGCCGCCTAGGTGGTGTGGACTCTAAAGATTCCCTTTTGAGGGCAAATCAGATTCAAGGCTTCTTTTTGGGAGGCGGCCTTGGGTGTGATGGATCGTTTGGTGTTGAGCGACGCGGCCTGGGAGCGGATGGCCCCGCTGATCATAGGCCGCCC
>JAEZEU010000544.1 GCA_023432885.1 Pseudomonadota bacterium
CTCTCCGCCCCGACCGTCTCGTCGAGATAATCCAGGATCGCCGTGCTCTCGATCAGCGCCTCACCGGAATCCAGCACCAGCGTCGGCACCCGCCGCAGCGGATTATACGGCGCGATCTTGTCGGCATCGCCGAAGGTCGACCACGGCCGGTGCTCGAAGGCCATGCCATAGAGCCGCATCGCGATGGCGACGCGGCGGACGAAGGGGGAGTCGTATTGGCCGATGAGGAACATGAAATGCAATCCGATCTGATGGGAAGCGATGATAGACCGGCTTTGCGAGCGCAGTCACCTGCGCTACTCTGACGTGTGTCGCACAGAAAGAGCACCGTCGTGACGTATCGTCTCCTGCCTGCACTTGTCATACTGGCTGTGCTCATCCCGGCGTCTGCGTACGCCCAGAGCGGAGCGAATGTGAGCAAGTCCCCTGCCCTCAACGTTGTCGGCTTCTATTCGCTAAGCGCGGATAAAGCCGCCTATGGCCGTTTCATACAGAACGAGATCGCATCTCGCGATCCCGCCAATTTTTCCGAAGACCAAAAGGCTCTGTTTCGACGCTTGGGCCGCGGCGATTCCTTGCATCCATTCACCGACGATGATCGGAGGGAATTGGATCAACATCTCCGTCGACACATGGATGAAGCGGCTGTGTTTGAAGTGATGGTCTCCAATCCCGACGCAAGCTTCGACCTCGGGAAGTTCGTTCAGCCAAATCCCTCTCAGTCGGAGGAATTTTGGCAGGTGGCGTGGAACGAGAAATTCCTGACGGCGGACGGCGAGACACTCATCAAGCTCGACCGCACGCAAAAGCTGCCCGACGCACCTCAGTATCGCGTAGCCTTTGTAATTCACTTCTGGAAGCCGAAGCTGCCGCTGCGCTCCAGCTATGGGAACTGGCTCTCCCTGCCCAACAGCCTCTACCAGAGCGGCTGTGGCGTCTGGCGCCCTATGAGGCTCCGGACTAAGAACGCATTAGTCAATCACCGGCACATGCCTCGCCACATGGCGCGGCGCGGTGCCGTCGAGGCGCGGATCATCCTCCACCTCGATCTGCCGCCGGAAAGCGCGGAAGCCGGCGCGCTGGTAGAACGGCAGTGCGGCCGGATGATCGAAGGTGCAGGTGTGCAGCTAGAGGCGATTGATCGGCCGCGACCACGAAAGCTCCAGCGCGTGGTGCATCAGCCAGCGGCCGGCACCGGTGCCGACAAGTTTTGGGGTGACGCCGAACATGCCGATCTCGCAAGAACCGGGCTCACGGAAATCCAGTTCGAGCAGCCCCTCGTCACGGCCGTCTGCGACCAGCGCATGTGTTTCGACCAGCGGATGATCCAGCCGGGCCGCGAGCTTGTCGTCGGAAGCGCGGATGCGGGAGAACCACAGCCATTCCTCGCCGACGCGCCGATAGAGATCGCGATACCAGGCAAGATCGGGCCGCTCGACGTGTCGCAATGTCCACGGACCGGATGGCGCTGAAGGGCGCGGCGGACGCTCGATCATTTCGAGATGCGTGACGACGGCGGCGACCTTGCCGGCGGGGACGTCAGAGTAGCCGTCGGGGAGGATCATCGCGTACTCTTGTCATTGCGAGCGAAGCGAAGCAATCCAGCTTCCTTCGCCGCAAAAAGAAAGCTGGATTGCTTCCGCCTTCGCTGTTCAAGCTTCGGCGGACCCCAGCCCTGCGGAGCTTGCGCAGCAAGCGGAGAAGGTCGTCGCTTCGCTCCTCGCGATGACGGCGTGGGCAGTAGCTCTCACTCCGCTTCATCACTCGCGAGCACGCCCTTCACCGCCCGCGCCCAGCCCTTCAGTTTTCGCTCGCGCGTCGCGGCGCTCATGACGGGCTTGAAGCGGTGTTCGAGGCGCCAGTTGTCGGCGAATTTTTTCGGCTCGGGATAGACGCCCGCCTGCAAGCCGGCGAGGTAGGCGGCCCCCAGCGCCGTGGTCTCCTGGATCATGGGGCGGTCGACGGGGGCATCGAGGAGGTCGGCGAGGCGCTGCATGGTCCAGTCGGAAGCAGTCATGCCGCCGTCGACGCGCAGCACGGTTTTCGCGGCGCTCGCCTCCGGCCAGTCGGCGCGCATTGCGGCCCAGAGATCGTGGGTCTGGTAGCAGACGCTCTCCAGCGCGGCATGGGCAAGCTCGGCGGGGCCGGTGTTGCGGGTGAGGCCGAACAGCGCGCCGCGCACGTTCGGATTCCAGTAGGGCGCGCCCATGCCGACGAAGGCCGGGACGAGATAAACGCTCTGCATGGCGTCGGACTTGTCCGCCAGCGGCCCGGTCTCGGCGGCCTGCTTGATGATGCCGAGGCCATCGCGCAGCCATTGCACGGCGGAGCCGGCGACGAAGATCGAGCCTTCCAGCGCGTAGGTGCGTTTTCCCCCGAGCTGGTAGGCGATGGTGGTGAGCAGCTTGTTCTTCGAGGCGACGGGCGTCGTTCCGGTGTTGAGCAGCGCGAAGCAGCCGGTGCCGTAGGTCGACTTGATCATGCCGGGCTCGAAGCAGGCCTGGCCGATGGTGGCGGCCTGCTGGTCGCCGGCGATGCCGGATATGGCGATCGCACCGCCGAACAGCTCGGGCACCGTCTCGCCGAATGTTGCGGAAGAATCCTTCACCTCCGGGAGCATCGAGCGCGGCACGCGCAGGATCTTCAGGAGCTCGTCGTCCCACTGGCCGCTGTGGATGTTGAACAGCAGCGTGCGCGAGGCGTTGGTGGCGTCGGTGACGTGCGCTTTCCCGCCGGTGAGCCGCCACATCAGGTAGCAGTCGACGGTGCCGAACAACAGCTCGCCGCGCTCGGCACGCTCGCGCGCGCCGGGGACGCAGTCGAGGATCCAGGCAACCTTGGTGCCGGAGAAATAGGGGTCGATGATCAGGCCGGTCTTTTCGGAGATCGCCGGCTCGTGGCCCTCGCCCTTCAGCTTGGCGCAGATGTCGGATGTGCGGCGGTCCTGCCAGACGATGGCACGGTGGATCGCCTTTCCGGTGGCGCGATCCCACACCACGGTGGTCTCACGCTGGTTAGTGATGCCGATGGCGGCGATGTCTTTCGCCGCAAGGCCCGCCTTGGCCAGCGCCTCGCGGCAGGTCGCGACGGTGGAGGTCCAGATGTCCTCCGGCTCGTGCTCGACCCAGCCCGAGGCCGGAAAGTGCTGCGGAAATTCCTGCTGCGCCACGGCGGCGATGGAGATGTCCGGGCGGAAAACAATGGCGCGCGAGGACGTGGTGCCCTGATCGATGGCGAGGACGAAGGACATGGAGGCTTTTTCCCGGGACGATCGTTGTGACGTCGCGCCAAAGACAGCGGATTGGGAGGGGAAGGTCAATATCCGAAGCTTGTTCTGCCTTGCGGCGCAAGTCCGCCGGAGTCAACCGGCCGCGGCAAGGCTAGGACCGCCGAGAAGGAAATGCTACACGCGGGGCAGTCATACGGGGCGGCATGACCTTCACATCCCTGCAGTTCGGCGTTTTCGTCACGGTCGTGTTCGGCGCCTATTACCTGCCGCCGCTGCGGCATTACCAGGTGCAGCTGCTGGTGCTGGCCAGCGTCTTCTTCTACGCGTTCGGCCAGCCTGAGCTGCTGGCGCTGCTGCTGGTCGCGGTGCTCGGCACCTATCTCTTCCTGGTGCTTGCGTTCCGGAACCGCGCCGTCTGGATGCCGGCCGGGATCGCCTTCAATCTCGCCCTGCTGGCGTTGTTCAAATACAAGTTCCTGTTCATCGACGGCGCGTCCGCGCAGCTCACCGGCGCGACGCCGGTCGACTATCTCCTGCGGCTGCCATTGCCGATCGGCATCTCGTTCTTCGTATTCCACAACATCAGCCTGCTGGTCGACCTCACGCGCGAGAAGGCGCCGCCGCGGCTCGCCGACGTTTTCCTCTACATCATCTTCTTCCCGCAGCTCGTCGCAGGCCCGATCACGCGCGCGGCGATGTTCATGCCGCAGATCGTGCCGAAGAAGCTTGCCGACATCGCCTTCGTGGAAGCCGCGAAATGGATCGTGGCCGGCTACTTCTTCAAGCTGTTCGTTGCGAACAATCTCAACGAAATGACGTCTCACATGGCCTTTCCGCTCTACGAGGCGGTGCGGACGCAGGACCGCTGGCTGCTGGTCTTCCTCTACAGCTACCAGATCTATGCGGACTTCTTCGGCTACTCGGCGATCGCGGTCGGCCTCGGCCTGCTGTTCGGCTATCGCCTGCCGGTCAACTTCAACCTGCCCTACATCTCCGCCTCCTTTTCCGAATTCTGGACGCGGTGGCACATCTCCCTGTCGACGTGGCTGCGGACCTATCTCTACATTCCGCTCGGCGGCAACCGGAAGGGCGCCGCAAGAACCTACCTGAACCTGATGATCGTGATGACGCTCGGCGGTCTCTGGCACGGTGCGAGCATCAGCTTCGCCCTGTGGGGCATGCTGCACGGACTCTTCCTCGTTATCGAGCGTCCGTTCCTGAAGTTCTTCCGCACACCGCATCCGGCGGTGCAGGCGATGCGGGCCGGCGCGGTCTTCCTGTGCGTGACGATGCTCTGGATATTCTTCAGGCTGCCGAACTTCGATCACGCGCTGGAATTTCTGCACGGCATGTTCGTGCCGACAAGCAATCCCAATCCGACCAAGCTGTTCTACAATCTCGCCCTGCTCTACTCCCTGCCCGTGCTGATCCAGCATTTCGGCGCCGGCGCCATTGTCGCAGGTAAATTCGGCAGGTGGGAGCCGTATCTCTATGGCGCGCTTCTGGCGCTGGCCTGCCTCGAGGCCGGTCCCGAGGCGGCGTTCATCTATTTCCAGTTCTGACGGAGCCCGATGCCACAGATGTCGACAGCGATGCCATGGTTGCTGAAATGCGGTGTCACCGCGGCGCTCGTGCTGCTGGCCTGCCGGATTGCGGCGCCCTGGATCGACCCCGGCCTGCATCAGCCTGCCGTCACGGCGCGCGACGGCAACCTGACCACGTTCAACCGCTATGTCGCCGAACCCAAGCCCATCATCGCGCTGGTCGGCAGCTCCGTGACGTGGCGGCTGAAGGAGGAGTATTTTACGAAAGCCAGCGTCCGCAACCTGGCGCTGGCCGGCGGCTCCCCCGTCACCGGACTGGCCATCATTGCCGAGCAGCGGGAGCTGCCAAGGATTGTCCTGATCGAAACCAACGTACTTTCGCGCGGGACCGACGATGCGCTGGTCGAAAAATTCTCCGGCGGCAAAGCGGGACCGGCGCTGCTTCGTCCCGTACGGACGGCGGTCGCGGCCTTCGAGCTGTGGAATCACGCTCCGCCCGACGCGGCGCAAGCGGCGGCGGCCCGCGAGCAGCTGCTCCGGCAGCCGCCAAGCGATTTCGACAACCGCGTCTATGTCGAGCGCGCCGTGCAACAGATGAACGCGGCAGACCCGACCGCCGCGGCACGCGCCAACGTCGCCAGAATCGGCAAGTTGATCGCGGACATCGAGCAGCGTGGGTCGCGCGCGCTGCTGTTCGAAGTGCCGTTTCAGCCCGAGACGGAAAAAACCCGCATGGCCACGATCACCCGGGAGATTGCTGCCGCCGCATTCCCGGACCGGAATCGGTGGCTTTCCATCGAACCGGTCCGGTCCGAATTGCGCTGGGCGGACGGCGTGCATCTCGACGAGCGATCCGCGCTGATGGTGGCGCGGTCGATCGAACAGGCGCTTGCGACAGAGATCGCGCGTTGAGGCACAAGCGCCGCAGTTCGCTCGCCAGCGAGCCTACACCGACGCGGTCGTCACGCCGCCGTCGACAACGATGGTCTGGCCGGTCATGAAAGTGGAGGCGTCGGAAGCGAGATAGGCGACGGCGCCGGCGATCTCGTCGGGCTCGCCGATGCGGCGCAGCGGCGTGCCGGCGGTGCGGCGCTTCAGCCGCTCCTCGTCCTCCCACAGCGCGCGGGCGAAATCCGTCTTCACCAGGCCCGGCGCGACGCAATTGATGCGCACGCCCTTCGGGCCCCATTCTCCGGCTAGGCTGCGGCACAGCGCAAAGTCGGCGGCCTTGGAAATCCCGTAGGCGCCGATCACGGGCGAGCCGCGCATGCCGCCGATCGAGGAGATGATGACGACCGAGCCCTTGCCGCGCTCGGCCATCTGCGGGATCGCTTCGGCGCAGAGCCAGATGTTGCTCTTGACGTTGGAGCCCATGATCTTGTCGAACGCCTCGTTCGGGATGTCGAGCAGCGGGCCGTAATAGGGATTGACCGCAGCGTTGCAGACGAGGATGTCGACCTTGCCGTAATGCCCGGTGGTGCCGGCGATCAGCGCCTTCACTTCGTCATGGCGCGAGATGTTGCAGGGAATGACGTGCGCATCGCCGCCGGACTTCCTGATGTCTTCCGCCACAGCGTGGCAGGCATCGGCCTTGCGGCTCGATATGACGACCCTGGCGCCGAGCTTGGCAAGCAATTCCGCCGACGAACGGCCGATGCCGCGGCTGGAGCCGGTGATGACGGCGACGGTGCCGGTGAGATCGAACGGGGTGTTCTTCATGGCGTCTGCACCCATTTTTTCCTTGTTCGTTGCTCTTCGCCATGCCCGGGCTTGTTTCCCGAGTCATCCACGTGTTTCTGCTGTGGCCAGGACGTGGATGGCCGAGCAAGCCCGGCCATGACGTGGATGAAGCGGGCCGAGGCGCGCGCGTGTGCGCCGCCCCGGCGGCGGCAACTACACCAATCCGCCCGAGTCGGTGACGCGGCGGAGATGATAGTCAGTATCGCCGAAGGTGTTCTCGATCATGGTCAGCCGCTTGAAGTAATGGCCGATCTTCGCCTCCATGGTCATGCCGATGCCGCCATGGAGCTGGATCGACTGCTGGCCGACGAATTTCAGCGATTTTCCGATCTGCACCTTGGCGGCCGCAATCGCCTTGGCGCGCTCCTTGGCGTCGTCGAAGTCGGACGCCATGGTCGCGAACATCGACATGCTGCGGGCCTGCTCGACCGCGACGAACATGTCGGAGGCGCGATGCTGCAGGCTCTGGAACGTGCCGATCGCAACGCCGAACTGCTTTCGCGTCTTGATGTACTCGACGGTGGCCTTCAGCGACTCGTCCATGAGGCCAACCGCCTCGGCGCAGAGCGCCGTGCGGGCATCGTCGACGACGCGCTCGATCAAAGCGAGGCCATCCTCGGGATTGCCGATTGCGGCATCCGCGCCGACCTCGACGCCGGTGAAGGTGATGTCGGCGGCGTGCAGACCGTCCTGCGTCGGATAGGATTTTTTCGTGATGCCTTTGGCATTCGCCGGCACCAGGAAGACGCCGATTCCGCCTCGGTCGCGGCGCTCGCCTTTGGTGCGCGCGGTCACGATCAGCGTGTCCGCGTTCTCGCCGTTGACGACGACGAACTTTTCGCCGTCGATGACCCAGCCGTCGCCCTTCTTCTTCGCAGTGGTGACGACGTCGTGGAGGTCATAGCGCGAGTTCTTCTCGAGCTGGGCAAACGCAAAGGTCTTGCTGCCGTCGATAATCCCCGGCACGTGCGCGGCCTTCTGCGCGTCCGATCCGCCGTGACGCAGGAAGCCGCCGCCGATCACGACGGTCGCCAGATACGGCTCCAGCACCAGCGCCTTGCCGAGCGCCTCCATCACGATCATGGTCTCGACGCCGCCGGCGCCGAAGCCGCCGTCCTTTTCGGCGAAGGGAAGACCAAGCAGGCCCTGCTCGGCGAGCTTGCCCCACACAGCCCTGCTCCAGCCGCCCTTCTCTTTCATGTACTTCTTGCGGGCATCGAAGTCATAGGAGTCGGTCAGGAGACCGTCGACGCTTTCCTTGAGAAGCCGCTGCTCCTCCGACAAATCAAAATCCATTTTTCTTTCCTGCCTTGAAGCGCGCTACGCACATTCATCCATTCGTCGTTCCGGGCCACGCGCGCGAGCGTGCGAACCCGGAATCTCTGTTTCAGCAATTTCGAGGTTCCGGGTTCATCGCTGCCCGATGCTCCGGAACGACATTACCTCACAGCCCCAGCACCGCCTTGGCGATGATGTTGCGCTGGATCTCGTTGGAGCCGCCGTAGATCGAGACCTTGCGGTTGTTGAAGTAGCTCGGCGCGATCTGCGCGGTCCAGTCCATCGCCTCGTTGGAGCCGTCGTCGCCATGGACGTCGTAGGGCGCGGCGAACGGGCCGATCACCTCCATCAGCAACTCCGTCGTGGTCTGCTGGATCTCCGAGCCCTTGATCTTCAGCACGGACGAGGCCGGATTCGGCTTGCCCTTGCCGTGCTTGCTCTCGTCGGCTACGACGCGCAGCTGCGTCAGCTCGAGCGCCTTGAGCTCGATCTCGCAGGCGGCGAGCTTCTCGCGGAAAGTGGGATCGAGGATGATCGGCTTGCCATTGGACTCGACCTTGGAGGCCAGCTCCTTGATGCGGCGGATGCGTTCCTTGGACATGCCGACGCGGGCGATGCCGGTGCGCTCATTGCCGAGCAGGAACTTCGCGTAGTCCCAGCCCTTGTTCTCCTCGCCGATCAGGTTCTCGTAGGGCACCTCGACGTCGTCGAAGAAGACTTCGTTGACCTCGTGGCCGCCGTCGATGGTCTGGATCGGGCGCACGGTGACGCCCTTGCTCTTCATGCTGAACACGATGAAGGAGATGCCGGTCTGCTTCTTCGCGCCAGGGTCGGTGCGGCAGAGGCAGAAGATCATGTCGGCGTGCTGGGCGAGCGTGGTCCAGGTCTTCTGGCCGTTGATGATCCACTTGTCACCCTTGCGCTCGGCCTTGGTCTTGAGCGAGGCGAGGTCCGAACCGGAGCCGGGCTCGGAGAAGCCCTGGCACCACCAGTCGTCGACATTGGCGATGCGCGGCAGGTATTTCTTCTTCTGCTCCTCGTTACCGAAGGTGTAGATCACGGGGCCGACCATGCTGACGCCGAAGGCGAGCGGCGCCGGCGCCGGATAGGACTGCAGCTCCTCGTTGAAGATGTAGTGCTGCACCGAGCTCCAGCCCGTGCCGCCGTATTCCTT
>JAEZEU010000566.1 GCA_023432885.1 Pseudomonadota bacterium
GGCCCATGCAGCGCTCGTGCCTGTCCGACAATCATGTCCTGAAGCTCGCTAGCCGTCTTGAAGGCCCTGCAAGGCATTACCAACCTCGTATCTCTTTGTCGCAAGCGGTCGAGATCAATCGAGTTGATCGAACTCTTCAGGAGATAGCACCCGACCACGCGGGGTGGAAATTCTCACATCCAGATAGCCTTCACGCAGAAACTCTCTGGCTGTCTTCAGAGCTGCCTCTGAGGTGCTGCGTCCGAGATTGACGCGCCCACACAGATTCCTTCCGCTGATCAGGTACTGCAGGCGTATCGCCTTATCCATGCAGGACAGCCGCTGCCAGGATCAGCAGTCCGAGGAACACGGGCACGATCACCGGTGGCACGATCCAGTCGGGCAGGCGAAATCGGGACATGAGGCACTCCTTCCTGAGTTCGGCGGGAGCGTTTCGTTACCTCAGTCACCGGTCGAGGCCGTGCGTAGGACGGTGATAAACGATCATAGGCCGACAGGGCGACGATAGCCAGTGGCAATCCGCCAAAGAACTCCTCAAGTCCAGCTCTGCAGCACGATCGGAAGAAAGAGATGGCCATTGGATGTGAAAGGGCGCATGGTGACTTGGCATCAGATCAGCGTATGTCCGGTGGAAGCAGGTGCACGTGACCATTCGTTCCCGGCGCGAAGCCGTCACTTTCAAGCACCCGTTTCGGATCAGGGGCGTCGATCGCCTGTTGCCTGCGGGAACATACGCGGTCATCACGGATGAGGAGTCGATCGAAGGACTTTCGTTCGCCGCCTTTCGCCGCATCGCCACCATGATACTGGTGCCGGGAGCCACCTCATCCTCCGTGCTGGAGATGATATCGATCGGTTCTGTCGATCTGGCTAATGCGCAGCGCATCGATGCGGGTACACCGGATGAGTAAGGAGCCCCTCGATCTCGACAAGCACCGTGGAATGGCCGCGCAGAAGGCGACCGATCTGCGCCGAACGCTGGCCGAGGTTGAAACCCACGCAAGGGAATTGCGCGATCGTCAGACCGCGCTCGAAAATCAGCTTCTGTCTCTTCCCGCCGAGAGTTGGCAAGAGGCCGCGGCCAAGGCCCGGTATGTGCTGAACCTCTACCTCGCTGGCCTCCCGCCAGAGGACAGCCGCCATCGGAATCTCGTCTTGGCTATCTTCGACGATTTTGCGCGGCTGACCCGCGAGGCCTGAACGAAGCGCGGGGGTGATCTAGGCAAATTGGCTGCTAAAAGTTCGTCTCGCGGATGTGCAGTTTACAGCATTCTCAGCTGCACAACGCCGTCTTCGATCTCACCCCGTTGGAAGCGTGCCCGGGCGACCAATTCGAACGCGGTCCGGTGCTGCTGCAAATAGCTGAGGGCCTGACCTCGCGTCTTGAAGGTCGTTTTCAAAACGCATGCCTGTCTGGTCGATCCCACCGCCAGAACGAAGGAGACGCTTTGTCCCCCGCCTCCTTCGGTTTCGGGTGCAATCCGAATGCTCTTCACGCAAGGTACTCCGACCGAGACTGCAGCGTTCTGGCGGCGAGATTGCGATGTCACGACGCGTTACTATCCGATTGAGATTAGAGAGAAGTCCGGTCTCGCGCGACCTGCTCCCTTCAAGGCGGTCGGCTATTTCTTTTTGGCCGCCGGTAGATCGGGCTGCCAGGTGCCGACCGTGCGGCTCGGCGCGGCGGCGATCACCTTGGGCTTTATCTTCTTTGGCTTCTTGGCTTCGCGGTTGCCTCTTTGCTGGCCCTTGGCCATGACGTCCTCCTTGGCTGGTGTTGTCGAACGACTTCGCGTCATTCAGCGCGAAACGATCAGCGCCGACGCTTCGTTAGGGGTGCGCCAATAGAAAGCTTGCTGTCGCCTGGCTTAAGCAAGACCGCTGGTTGCGGTCGGTCAGGTACGCTATGCCCGTGCACAGGCAATTGCGAGCGCTAAAACGCCGCGGCAGCAACATTTTCCGCGGCCAGAAGAATCTGCCGTGAACAGGAACGATCCTCTTCAACGGCACTTGTCCCCGAGCGGAAACACTTCGTCCCGCCACCTCTCCGCGAGTGTCATCATGGCAAGAAACCGTGCGTTTGACCGACCGCAATCCATGGCGGAACGCGAAGCCGGCAAGGTATTTCAATCAGCCGATCAGAAGAGAGGCATGACGGAATACTCGCGCGCTCAAAAGACGTTTCACGACAATCGGGAGCGTTTGAAAGCGGAAAGGCTGGCTCGCGAAGCCTCTGCCGCCTCCAGTACGACGATCAATCGGCCTCCAAGTGAAGGAAGAGAAACAAACGATTCTGCGCGAATGGGATCTTTGGATTCAAACGCAATTTCTTCAGCGAAACGCAACCTGGCGCGACGCACGAAAGTTTTTCTTGCACCTCGGGGCTAAGCCCTCCCCCGCCTTGCTTGACTTCCCGACGCGCGGGCGGGACAAATGGAAAGTTGTCCATGGTTGGCTGGTTGATGCGGGGCGGCTCGCAGGCGACTGACCGCGGGTTCGGAAAAACGCGAGTCGAGACACACAGTTGGCTGAACTATTGAATGCAGTTTGCTTGCCTTGGAGCGGAAATCTCGGCGCCGGCGGTTCATGACGATCGCCGACGACGTCTTGGACCTGATGAAGCGCAAACGAAAACTAAGGCTGACTGCGCTCGAGTGATCGAAGCGCCGGATGCTGCTGGACGAGCCGACCAACAATCTCGATGCCAGCGGCCGCAAGGCCGTCGCAGATCTGCTGGCGCGCTGGCAGGGCGGCGCCGTCGTTGCGAGCCATGACCGCGAGCTGCTGGAGCATGTCGATCGCATCGTCGAACTGACGCCGGTCGGCGTCACTGCGTTCGGCGGCGCATGGAGCGCCTTCGCAGAGGCGCGAGATGCGGCGCGCGCGCGGGCCGAAGCCGATATCGAGCGCGCGAGCGACGCCTTGCGCAGCGCCGAACGCAGCGTGCAGCGCGCGAGGGAAAAGAAGGCCCGCCGCGACAAGGGTGGGCGCGCCTACGGTGCCAGCGGCAGCCAGGCCGCGATATTGCTGGGCACCCAGAAGCAACGTGCCGAGAACAGCGCTGCCCGCGAAAGCCGTATCGCCGAACGCCGAATCGAGGATCGCGGCGCCGCGTTGGCGGAAGCCCGCACGCGCGTCGAAGTGCTCACGCCGCTCAAAATCGACCTGCCGAAGACCGGATTGCCGCGCAGCCGCGAGTTGATCGTGCTCCACGACGTCGTCATGGCGCATGGGGAGCGTCAGCTTTTCGGACCACTCTCGTTCGAGATACGTGGTCCCGAGCGCATCGCCATCAGCGGTGCCAACGGCTCCGGCAAGACCACACTGCTGCGTCTGATGTCAGGCGAGCTCTCACCCTGCTCCGGCGAAATCCGCCGAGAGAGCGGGCGCATCGCTGTGCTCGACCAGCATGCCGGCCGGCTCGATCCGGCCTCCAGCATCCTCGATAACATGCGCCGCGAAAACCCCGATCTTACTGATAACGCGGCGCATGCGGCGCTGGCGCGTTTTGCGTTCCGCAACCGCGCGGCGTTGCAGGTCGCGGGCACCTTGAGCGGCGGCGAATGGCTGCGCGCCGGCATGGCCTGCGCGTTCGCGCGGCCGGAGCCGCCGCTGCTGCTGATGCTGGACGAGCCGACCAACCACCTGGACCTCGCGTCGATCGAAGAGCTGGAGCAGGCGCTGCAAGCGTTCGACGGCGCGCTGATCGTGGTGAGCCACGACCAGAGCTTTCTGCGCAACATCTCGATCGGGCGCGAAATCGCGCTCTAGGGCCAGAGGATTGGCGTTGAAGAAGCGCAACGCATATCTGTTGCCGCGGGCAACGCAGGCATGATGGGATGATCGCAGCCCCTTCGCGATTGCGCTGAGACTGCTCAGCCGTGGTACCGCTCAAGCAGGCTTCTTTCGACCTTGCAGATGTAAGTGTACTTCGGATTGACCACCTGAGTGCAGCGGGCTTCCGCGATCTGACCGAGCAGCATATATCCCTCGGCGGCTGGAATCTTCCAGTCGTCCTCCATCCAGTAGACCATTTCCTCGAATGCGATGCGCATGGCGTCCTCCAGCGGACGCGCACATCCGAGCGTGCAGATGTGAGTAGCTGTCTCGATTCGCGGGTGGTTCAGCCTCGGCGGAGCCTTCGCCAGCGACACCTTGACGGTGAGGTTGGCCGCGATCTCGATCGCACCCATGCCGTTGCATTCGCCATCGCCCTGGATGGCATGGCAATCGCCCAGGAAAAGATGCGCACCTTCCTTGTTGACCCGGAAATAGATGCTGTTGCCCGTCGTGATCTCCTGGACGTCCATGTTGCCGCCATGCGGCCCGTTGTCCACGGTCAGAACCGCCCCGTGCACCGGCGCGACGCCGGCCACGCCGATCATCGGTTTGACCGGAAGGCGGAGATGCTTATTCCAGTGCACCTCGCCGTCCTTGACTTCAACGACGCGCGTCTGGATGCCGAACTCCTTGCGCCTGACCCAATCCGGGAACATGCCGATACCGGGCCACAGCGCCGTGAAGCCGAGCTTGTCGAGTTCCATGTCAACGACGTCGAGACGCAACATGTCGCCTGGCTTTGCTGCGCGCACCTCGATCGGGCCGGTGGCGCCGTTCACGAAGGGCATCGTCACGTCGGCCTCGGTCAATTGCTGTCCGAGATGGCGGATGGTGCCGTCATTGGCGTTGATGGCACATTCGACCACGAAGGTTTCGCCGGGTTCGACGCTCGCGATGAACTTCTCGTCGCCGGATAGCGCGTATTTGATATTGCCGGCCTTGCTGATGCGCTTGGACATGGTCTCTCCGTGAGTCTTCCGGATGTGATGATCGTTGAAGTCAGGCCTGCCGGCGCCACGGGATCAGCAGCCGCTCGATCTTGCCGACCAGATATGTCAGGACGAGTGCCAGGACGATGGTCACGACGAGTGCCGCGAAGACCTTGGGAATGATGTAAAGCGACCCGGCCTTGAAGATGGCGTGTCCCAACCCTTCTGAGGATGACATGAACTCGCCGACGATTGCGCCGATCAGCGCGAAGCCGACCGTGAGCTTCAGTCCTGCGAAGATGTCGGTGAGCGATGCCGGAACCACGAGCTTGCTGAAGATCTGGAACTTCGTGGCACCCAGCGTCCGCATGAGATTGATCTGGTCGCCATCGACGCCGATGGCTCCCTTGTAGGACGTCACCAGGGCGACGATCACCACCGACAGGGTCGACATCGCGACCTTCGAGGTCAGTCCGGTGCCGAACCAGATGATCACGATGGGCGCGAGGGCGATGATGGGGATCGATCCGAGCGCGATGACGAACGGCTGGACGACGCGGGAGACGAAGCGCGAATACCAGAGCGAGAGACCGATCAGGGTGCCGACCAGATTTCCGATGAAGAACCCGAGCAACGTCTCCATGCCCGTGATCGCCGCATCGCGCCACAGGCTTCCGTCCCGCGCCATCTGCACCAGGAAGCCGGCGATCGCCGACGGAGATCCGAACATGAAAGCCGCTGGGCTGCCCTTAGGCGTGGCGTACTCCCACAATACGAGGAGAGCGGCCAGGACGAGCACCTGGGTCGCCAGCACGGAGATGCCGTAGCGCAGCCTCTTCCACCTCGCGCGGGTCAACGGCGCGGAAACGCTTCCCATGGGCTTCGAGGCGTCAGCCATAGCGGTCTCGATACCTGCCGTCATTGGATCGCGATGTCGAGATCGGCCCAGATGCGCCGAACATACCGGCTGAAGTCCGGTCGCTCGCGCAGCGATATCATATCGGCCCGGCTGTCACCGAACTCGATGTGGTAGGTGGCCTTCACCCGGGTCGGCCGCTGCGTCAGCACGATGACGCGATCCGCCAGCGAGACGGCTTCCTCGATGTCATGGGTAATGAGCAGCATCGAGCGGCCGCCCTTGCGCACCAGATCCACCATATCGTTCTCGATCAACAGCTTGGTCTGGAAGTCGAGTGCGGCGAATGGCTCGTCCAGCAGCAGCACGTCGGGGTCGTTGACAAGGGTCCGCGCCAATGCCACCCGCTGCCGCATGCCCCCCGACAGTGTCGAGGGGTAGTGATCAGCGAACCCGTGCAGCCCAAGCTGATCGAGCATGGCCCGGCTCCGGTCTTCGGCTTCCGCGGCCCCGATTCCGCGGATCTCCAGGCCGAGCATGGTGTTGCCAAGCGCGGTGCGCCACGGCAGCAGCAAGTCCTTTTGCAGCATGTAGCCGACGTTCTGCGGCTGACCGGACACTTGCCGGCCATGCCACCGGATACGGCCGGCGTCGGGCGCCAGCAAACCACACAGCGTATTGAGCAGCGTGGTCTTGCCGCAGCCGGATGGGCCGACAATGCTGACGATCTCTCCCTTGCGCAGGGTCAGACTGAGGTCGGCGATGACGGGCACGATCTCGCCGCCGAGGTCGTAGCCCTTGGCGACCTGCTCGACCACCAGCGGGAGGGCCGCGCCATTCGCGGCCTCGCGTCCACCGAACCTCGCCTCTGTGACAGCCTCAACAATCATTTCAGGCTGGCAATCGCCTTTTCGGCAAACGAGTTGTCGATGATCTGCTCGAACGGCACCGATCCCTTGGCGTTGCCGAGGTAGATCTGCATATCCATCAGATTCTTCCACTGGTCCGGCTTGGTGATGACGGACTGCGCAGGAATGAGGTATTTGAGCTGCGCGTCGATCGCCTTGTCGACGACGTCACCGGGCAGATCGGGAAATTCCTTCCGTGCGACCTCTTTGGCGAAGGCGGGATCGGCGTAAGTCTTGCGCGACGCTTCCTCGAAGGAGGTCACGAGCGCCTGCACCATCTCCGGATCCTTCTGGATGGTCGAGGGCAGCACCATGATTCCGGTGTTGCAGAACGGCCCAACATAGTTCGAAAAGTCGAACACGACCTTCGCGCCTTGCGCCTCGGCGGCGGCGACGCTCGGCTGATACGCGACCGCCATGTCCGCCTGCCCTGCCAGCATCGCCGCGATCTCGGTGCCGGGATTGACCGGAACAATCGTCGCGTCCGTGCCCAGTTTCAGGCCGGCCTTTTCCAGCATCCGCTTCGTGACGCTGAAATTGGTGTTGGGTTCCGGCGAGGTGACGATCTTGAGACCCTTGAACTCCTTCGGATCGGTGATCGGCTTGAGCGTCTTTGAGACGCCGAAATAATGCGCACGCTGCACGACCGTCCCGACGACAACGCCGGGGCCGCCGTTCTCGCGGGAGATCTGCGCCATGGTCGCATCGCCGATCGCGAAATCCGCGGAACCCCCGAGGACCGCCGCGAACGTCTGGGTGTCGCCGCCGGCGGCGCTCACCTTCATGTCGAGACCGTTTTTCTTGAAGATGCCGGCGTGCATGCCGACATAAAGATTGATGTAACCCAGATTGTGCACGGCTTCGCTGAAACGAACGGTTTTGAGCGTGGCGGCGGATGCGGTGCCCGATCCCAGGAGCGGCCCGGCGCCGATACCGGCCACGAGCGCGGACGAGGCGGCAAGAAAACGGCGGCGGGTGAGCACACGACCACTCGGCGTGGCCGGGGGACGAGCAAGTTCGGTCATGGCGCGAATTTCTCCAGATCTGCTGACAGGCAGTCCAAAGACTAGGCATCGCCCCCTGCTCATCAAGCCGAAATAAGCGACGCATTTTGCCCGCGATTTAAACGGCCTTTCGAATATGTCGCCTAATTGACGCAGAGGGCTCGCGACTGACCTAACGGCGTTATTTTGATGCTCATTGAGCAATCGTGCTGCCGGATTCATCAGCGGGCTGTCGCCGATTCCGTCACTTACGACATTATCGCTGCACAAATAATTTGCAGTGACGGCATGGGACCTGTGCCGCTTCGCGGCAAACCGTATTCTGCGCTTCGCGGGGATACCGTGCGCGGTTACGGATTGACCCGCACCGAGGAGAAGCGGCCGGTAAGCGCGCCGCCGCACTTC
Organism: Pseudomonadota bacterium; assembly: GCA_023432885.1. Classification (GTDB taxonomy): domain Bacteria; phylum Pseudomonadota; class Alphaproteobacteria; order Rhizobiales; family Xanthobacteraceae; genus Bradyrhizobium. Next base: position 7,943 of record JAEZEU010000566.1, read on the forward strand.
TCGGCCGCGATTCGGCTCGCGCGGTTGCCTTCCCGCGGCACGACCGCCTCGCTGTGCCTTTTCTCGGAGTCCGCGTCACGCAGCAGGTCGAATAGATTGCTGACGAGCCCGCGCAAGCGCAAATTCTCCGACTTCAACTCGTTCAGCTGTTGAACCGCGTGGACGTCGAGTCCGCCGAAGCTGCGGCGCCAGCGATAGAACGTGCGCTCGGTAATGCCGGCGGTCTTGCATATTTCTGCAATCGACACCCCGGAACTCGCCTCGGCGAGGAGATGAATGATCTCATTCTCGGTGAATCGGGACCGCCTCATCGATCTCTCCTTCGGCCCGCCATTTGCACGGAGTTCGACGGCCGGCGCCGCGCTGGGGCTGAGGTCAAGTATAGCCGAAGGATCGCCGCCGCCTAGAATATCAGTGGGGGTTTCGCCGTCACAGCCGCGGCGATCGGGCGCAGACCGACCTCCAGCGAAGAACGCCTGAACCGCCAAGCCTGGAGTTATCGATGCAGCGCCGTCACGAAATACCCAGTACGCCCGAAAACATGGTTTGGGGCTATCTGGACTGCAACACGCCACCTGTGCTGGAAATCAATTCCGGAGACAGCGTGACGCTGCACAGCTTCCCGGCGGGAGGCAAGGAGACGCTTCCGGACGACCTCTCGCTGGTCCCCGAGGACTATCGGCTCGCCCTCGAGACAATGCAGCCTGGACCGGGGCCTCACTTCATTACCGGGCCGGTCTATGTGCGCGGAGCGAAGATCGGCGACACTCTGCAGGTCGATATCCTCAACGTGAAGGTCCGCCAGGACTGGGGCTTCGTCTCGATCCTGCCGCTGCTGGGAACGCTGCCGGACGAGTTCACCGATTACGAGACGATCCACCCCGTGATCGACCGCAAGCGCGAGGTCTGCATCATGCCGTGGGGCACGGAAATCCCGCTTGACCCGTTCTTCGGCATCATTGCGACGGCGCCGCCACCAAGCTGGGGCCGCTGCGGGTCGCCCGTTCCGCGCGCGTTCGGCGGCAACATGGACAACAAGGAACTGCGGGCGGGCACCACCTTGTATCTGCCCGTATTCAACGAGGGAGCGCTGTTCTTCGCAGGCGACGGCCACGGCGTGCAGGGCGACGGCGAAGTCTGCATTACCGCCCTCGAGACCGGCGTCACCGGAACCTTCCGCCTGACCGTGCGCAAGGACATGGATATCAAATGGCCCTTTGCGGAGAGCGCCACTCATCTCATGTCGATCGGCCTCGATGAGGATCTCGACGACGCCGCCAAGCAGGCTGTTCGGGAAATGGTCAAGCATGTCTGCGCACGGACCAATCGCACGCGCAATGAAGCCTATATGCTGTGTTCGCTCGCCGGCAATTTACGTGTCACGCAACTTGTCGACGGCAACAAGGGCATCCACATGCTGCTGCCGAAGGCGCTGCTTTAGCGGCCTCGCGCAACGCCGTCACAACCGTCTGGAAGTCCCAGGACGTGGCGGCCGCACGCTCGCGGCTGGATAACTCATCGCCACCGGTTCACGACCCACAGCGCGCCCCACGATCCCAGCAACGTGACGATCATCATGCCGGCGAGCGCGACATGCATCACGGAACCTCCCGCGGCCGCCAGCGACGTCGACCCTGCCATAAACGGGCTGAGCAACATGGCCACAACCATGCCGCCTGGGGGAGCGACCAGAAAAGCTCCGACAAACGATACAACGATGTTGACGATCCAGCCAAGCGCGCCGCGCTTCTTCGTCCAAGCCTCGCGAACCCCGACAGCCAGTGCGCCGAGGAAAAACGCAAGCGCAATCACCATCGACCCACCGACGCTGTCCAGCGGAATTGCGCCGCTCGATTGAAGGAGCAGGACGCCGATCACGGCAATCAGCACGATGTACATCATGGGATTCCCCTGCCCTGTCGGTAGCATGAGTGGCCACATCCGCTTGCAAGGCGGCGGCGTTGGCATCGTGCCTGATGAGGCGGCCAACTTCAAACTGAGAGACGGCCGGAGATCGCAGGAAACTACGCCCTAATTCTGCGCCGCGGGACGCGGCGGGTTGGCGACCTGCGGCGTGAGCGACAGCGGCGGCTTTGGCCTGGGCTTTGCCATCGCCGCGCCCGGCGCAGGCCGGACATCGATCGGCGGCGGCAACGGCGCGGCTTGCTGCTGGGTGGCCGGCGAAGGCAGTGTTGCGGCCGGAGGCGTATGCGGACGCGGTGATGGTGCCGCCTTCGGCTGCCTGGTGCGGCGCGGATCGCGGCCGGGCAACGGCACGGTGGGCGGCTCGGCCGGCCGGCTGACATCGGGCACGGCATCGGCCGGCAGCGGAATCGAGATCGGCGTCGGCGGCGGAGGCGGAGGTTCGCCGCGCTCGATGGCATCGAGCCTTCGCGTTTCC
>JAEZEU010000036.1 GCA_023432885.1 Pseudomonadota bacterium
AATACGGACAGCGGGCAAAATCACCCGTTCGGAGCACCGCGAACGGGCGCGTCGTGCGACTTTCGTCCCGGTATGCCCGCCCTCGTGCGCGGGTTGCGATGGACGCTTGCTGCGTCAGCGCGGTGCAAACCGTGCGGACGAAAACGCTGCGGCGTACGGCGAAGTCGTGTGGTCCTGGCGCCGCGACCCTGGCGTCTATCCCCGCCGGCCTGTGCTGGCAGGGCAACGGTGACAATAAAGGCCGTTCACCGGGGAGCAACTGTGTTTTGGTAGACCTGTGATCGGCCGGGCTCAAGGCTGGCGCTTCGCGCCACCGCCTCCAGCGGCTAACGGCCTTGACCCCGTCCGCTCACCGGTCTTCAGGCTGGGCATGCGCTCGGCGGAAGCCGAGCGGGATCGCTCCCTTGGTGACGGGTGGCGTCCCATGTTTGGCGCCGTGCGATCATGGTGTTGAGGATGACGATGAGCTTGCGCATGCAGGCGGTGAGCGCAACCTTCGGCGCCTTTCCCCTGGCGATCAGGCGGGCATAGAACGCCTTGAGCACGGGGTTATGCCGTGTCGCGGCTCCGAGACAGGCCATGTAGAAGAGATTACGGATCTTGCGGCGGCCGCCCTTGATGTGGCGGCTGCCCCGCCGTTGGCCGCTATCGTCATCGTAAGGTGCCACCCCCAACAAGGCAGCGGCGACGTTGTCGCTGACCCGGCCCAGTTCCGGCATCGCCGCGATCAGCCCGGCGGACGTCGTCTTGCCAATCCCCGGCACGCTCTCGATGATCGCGGCGAGTTCGGCAAAATGCGCCGTGGCCTTGACCAAGGCCGTGATCGCAGTCTCGAGCTTGGCGACTTCGAGGGCGATCTGCTTCAACATTCGGGCCTGCATCTTCTGCACGACGTCGGCCGAGGAATGCTCGCCCCTGTTCTGCAGGCTGGTCTGCAGCTCGAGCAGGCGCTGACGCGCATTGACGATCTGTACCAGCTTCTCGCGTTCCGCATCAAAGGCCTGGCCCGGCGCGTCGGTGAAGGTCTCGGCGAACCAGGCGATCATCTCCGCATCGATCGCATCGTTCTTGGCGAGCCGCCCGGCCGATCGGGCGAAGCTGCGCACCCGCTTCGGGTCGACGATACAAAGTTCGATGCGGGCCTCACGCAGCGCCTTGGCCCAGTTCCGCTCGTAGCCGCCGGAAGCCTCCATGGCTGCCTTGCCGACCTTGTATTTGCGAAGCCAGCGGATCAATGCGCGCTGCCCTTCCGCGGTGCTCGGAAACGTCTGCCGTTGAGACAACGAGCGAATGCATCCATCCACCTTGTCCTTGGCCACATCAATACCGACGACAATGACCTCATCTTGTGCCATCATCCACTCCCTTCCTTGCTCGGTTCGGGCTGCAAGCCCGTGCAACTGTTCGGGTTGAGGAAGACACCGGATCTGTCCCTCGCTCCCCGACAGGCTCTCAGGGCCTTTGAGCGCGATCGGGCTCAGATCCAGCGACGGGCGGTTGGTCAGAACCGCCCGTTCGCACATTCTGGCAAATTTTGCGGACACAAGAGCTCGAAGTAAGCCGTAAAGCCATTGCGCGGGGAAAGCCGGGCTGTCCCGGCTGTACCTGTGGTTCAACCCGTGTGCACTTTTGCTACCGGACTTTCGCACACGGGACTGCGGGCGCAGTCGGCGCCCGGCTTTCCCTGCGCCCTCTCGATGGAGAGAGGGACAATGAGATGGCACAGCCCGGGAAAATCAGTCCGCGGGAATGAGAACACTTGCGCGCAACAAATTTCACTGTCGTCCCGGGCAAGCGAGCAAAGCGCCTGTCCGCCGAACCTCGACGAGCGAAGGCGGAAGCGCGACGCGGGACCCATAGGATCTGGTCTTGCTCGGGCTGGAGCTAGAACCCGTTCCAACAACAACGCCCTGTGGTTATGGGTCCCGGCCTGCGCCGGGACGACAGCTCTTGCGGGGCAGGCTGCGTTGCCAACTCACGATCGGCCATCGCGGAACGCCGTCACTTCTGCATCGACTTCGGCAGCATGGCCTTGAGCTTGTCGAGGTCGCCGACGTTCATCTTGATGCCGCCGGGCATCACGATGTCGCCCGGCTTCTGGTCGGCCTTGCAGGGCCCGAGCCATTTCGCCTCGATGGTGGTCGTGGCCTCGCGCGGCACGCCGGACGGCGCGCCCTCGGTGAGCGAGACCGCCTTCACGGTGTAGGCGGAATTGAAGTCGCCGGTGATCTCGACGCGCGAGGTGATGGTGAGGCCGGTGACGCTGCAGACGGAATCGGTGACGTAGCCGGTCGCGGTCTTCTCGGTGTCCTGCCTGGAGCAGGTTTCCTTGCCCGGGATCAGCGCGGTGCGCATTTGCTTGTCGGTGGAGGCGTCGGTGCAATGCTGCATGGTCATTTCGGGCATCGAGCCGCCGGTGCGCGCCATCTTCATTTCCCAGAGGCCCGCCTTGCGCAGCGGCAGCTCCAGCGCCTGCGCGGCGGGCGCTGGCGGCAGCGCCAGTACGCCGAGCATGAAGACGGGTGCGAGAAGCTGTCGCGTCATGCGCCGCGCTCCAGTCTGTCGGTGACGGAAATGGAGCTAGTACTTGGTGACCAGCGGCCGCTCGCGGGCGCCCCAAGGCACCCAGCGGCAGGCGAAGGAGATGTAGCCGCCCGGCTGGCGCTGGATCGCGAGGAACTTCACCACCTTGCCGTAATAGGCGCAATGATCGACCGCCAGCTGGCGGGCGTCCTGCTGCTGGGCCAGCGTGAAGGCGATGATGCCGCCGGTGTCGTTGCCCTTGAAGGGCGGCACCCAGTCGGCCCGCGCCGGCGCGGCGGCCAGCATTCCGCAGATCACAACCAGGCCGGCGGCCACAACATTTCGCATCGGCGACTCCATTCTCGTGGGCGCACCTTAGAGCGCCTTGCCAGCGCTGAAAAGAACGCCACGGCCGCGCCGTGGCGAACTCTTTTCATGTGTTGCCGTGCTGCACTTGACCTCGTTCCGCCTTCGCGGCACCGTCCGGCCGATCGGGCTTTGAAGCGGATTCCCATGCGCCAGTTGTTGAAATCCTCACGGAAATGCGGCCTTGCCGCGGTGCTCGGCGCCCTGCTCGGCCTCGGCGCATTCGGTGAGGCCCGCGCCGCCAACCCGCTGGAGCTGAATTTCTGGCTCAGCGGTCCGAAGTATGACGGCCGGCTCAAGCCCTGCGAAGCGGCGCTGCCGGGCATCGCCTCGATGTTCCAGGAGAAGGAAAGCACCTACTGGAACTCCCCCCTGGTGATCACGGGCTACAGCAACATCCACGAGATCGCCTACCGGCCCTGGCAGTCCGACAACATCCCGCGCCGCTATTGCGCGGGCCGCGCCATGATCTCCGACGGCAAGATGCGTGAGGTGTATTTCTCGATCATCGAGGACGGCGCCTTCGCCGGCATGGGCCAGGGCGTCGAATTCTGCGTCGTCGGCCTCGACCGCAACTGGGCCTTCAATCCGGCCTGCAAGGCGGCCAAGCCCTGACGTGACCCCGGCGCGGCGGGGCAGACGCGCGTAACCTGAGATTTGTTCTTGAAATGTTCTCACGCTCTGCTAGGCTCCGCGCCGGTCCGGTGTGAGGCGGTGATGGTCCATTCCTTTTCGATGCTGGCTCGGCGGCTCTTTCTTTCCCTCCTGTTCCTGCTCGGCCCGGCCTTGCTGGTCCCGGCGCAGGCGCAGGACGCCCGCCAGAACGCCTCGGGCGCGTTCGATTTCTATGTGCTGGCGCTGTCCTGGTCGCCCTCTTATTGCGAGGCGGCGGCCGAGCGCGGCAATGCGCACCGCTCGCGCGCGCAATGCGGCGAGCGGCCGTTCTCCTTCGTCGTGCACGGACTGTGGCCGCAATACGACCGCGGCTTTCCCGAATATTGCCAGCGACCTGCCCCGCGGCTGGACCGCCGTCTCATGGCCTCCATGCTCGACCTGATGCCGGCGCCGGGCCTGGTCTACAGCCAGTGGGACAAGCACGGCACCTGCTCCGGGCTGGGCGCGCGGGCCTATTTCGAGACGGTCCGCAAGGCGCGTGCCGCCGTGAAGATCCCGGAAGACCTGCTGCAGCTGGCCGCGCCGAAGACGATCTCGCCGGAGGCGCTGGAAGCCGATTTCATCAAGGCCAATCCGGGCCTGACCCCGGCCGCGATCTCGGTGACCTGCGATCACCGGCGGCTGTCCGAAGTGCGCATCTGCATGAACAAGGACCTGCAGTTCCGCCCCTGCGAGGAGAACGAGCGCCGCGCCTGCCGCCGCGACCAGCTGCTGATGCCCCCGGTGCGCGGGGGATGAGGTGCGCCGGGACGCAATCTTTCCGCATGCCTCCATTCCCAATGCCGTCATTCCGGGGCGCACGAAGTGCGAACCCGGAATCTCCAGATTTCCGGGTTCGATGCTGGCGCATCGCCCGGAATGACAGTGGTGACTTTCCGCGCGATGGCGTAACCCCGTCCGCATGAACTACCGCCACGCCTTCCACGCCGGCAGTTTCACCGATGTCCTCAAGCACATCGTGCTGACGCGCATGCTGCTTTATTTGCAGGAAAAGCCCGCCGCCTTCCGCGTCATCGACACCCATGCCGGCGGCGGCCTCTACGACCTCACGGCCAAGGAGGCGCAGCGCAGCGGCGAATGGAAGAGCGGCATCGCGCGCATCATGCAGGCGCGCTTCTCGGACAAGGCGCTGCCGCTGGTGCTGCCCTATCTCGATATCGTGCGCGCCTTCAACAGCGGCGCCGAGCTGAAGGCCTATCCGGGTTCGCCCCTGATCGCCCGGGCGTTATTGCGGCCGCAGGACCGGCTGACCGCCTGCGAGCTCGAGCCCACCGCGCGCAAGGCGCTGATCGACGCGCTGCGCCGCGACACCCAGGCGCGGGTGGTCGATCTCGACGGCTGGATGGCGCTCTCCGCCTTCGTTCCGCCGAAGGAACGCCGCGGTCTTGTCCTGATCGACCCGCCCTTCGAGGCCAAGGACGAGTTCGAGCAACTGGCAAGCGGCTTCCGCGCCGCCTTCCAGAAATGGCCGACCGGCAGCTATCTGCTCTGGTATCCCGTCAAGAGCCGCCGCGCCGCCGACACGCTGGCGCGCGAAGTGGCCGGGGCGGCCGCGGGCGCAAGGCCCGCCGGCAAGTGCCTGCGGCTGGAATTTTCCGTCGCCCCGCAGGAGGCCGGCGGCCCGCTGACCTCCACCGGTCTCTTGATGGTCAACCCGCCCTGGACGTTGCAGGGGGAGCTCAAGACCCTTCTGCCGGAGCTGGAGAAACCGCTCGGCCAGGGCGGCGCGGCCCGCTTCCGCCTGGAGGCGCCCAAGCCGTGATGCAAGCCGTGATGCAAAGCCGTGAAGAAGCCCGCACCTAATCCATCATAGTCATAGGCAACCTGCCGGGAACCGTATTATGCTCGGAGCTGTTTGGACTGGCTTTACGTTCCGCTTCCGCGAATGGTTGCGGCGGAGTGACAAGGCCTAAGAACGACCAGGCGGGGCGCGGCTTTTCTTTGCGTTCTGTCAAGGTGGCCATGCTTTCCGGCAGCGAATGTCCGGTCGGCCGAGCGCGAAGTGCGCATCCGGCAAAGCAGACGGGGGAGGTTTCCCGATGGCCATGACTGGTACGGTCAAGTTCTTCAACGGCGAACGCGGCTACGGCTTCATCAAGCCGGACGACGGCGGCCGGGACGTGTTCGTTCACATCACCGCGGTCGAGCGCGCCGGATTGAAAGATCTCAGCGAGGGACAGCGCATCAGCTTCGAGGTGGAGCCGGACAAGAAGGGCAAGGGCCCGAAAGCGGTCAACCTCGTGGTTTCGCCCTGAGGCCGATCGCTGCTCTACGCGTCCAGCCTTCAGAAGCGGTAGTTCACGCCGGCGCGCACCGTGCCGAAGCTCAGGCCATGCGAGGCGCCGGTGATGATGAAGTTGCTGTTGGCGAGGTCGACGTAGAGGTATTCGATCTTGGCGCTCCAGTTCGGCGCAAAGCCGAACTCAGCGCCGATACCCGCGGTCCAGCCGACATTGGTGTGCGATTCCCTCGCCCAGAATGTTTCCGCGCGCAACTCGCCGAACGCCAGTCCCAGCGTGCCGTAGAACAGCACGTTGTTGAAGGCGTAGCCGCCGCGGCCGCGGATGGTGCCGAACCAGGGGTTGGAAAATTTCCACGCGGCAAAGGTATCGTCCGCGCTCGAGCCCTGGATGTCGCCCTCGACGCCAAACACCCACGGGCCGTTCTGGAAATTGTAGCCGGCCTGCACGCCGCCGACAAAGCCGCTCGGCTTGGCCCAGGCATTGTCCACGCTGCCCCACGCATAGCCGAAATTGCCGCCGGGATAGGGACCGGCCCAACGATAGGTGCTGGCTGTAATAGGATAGGACGGGGGCCCGTTGTAGTTGAAGTCAGCGGCGTCCGCCTGGATGCTCCAGCCTGCCGAGAGCAGCGCGAGCGCGCCCAACACAAACCTGGTCATCGGTACTCTCCACCACGCAACTCGCCGTGACCCGCGGGCGGACGGAACGCCCGGCATGGTTACGGAATTCCAGCCTTTTCAGGTAAAAGTTATCGAGAGTTTTAAGTTAAAGGGTTGTTAAGCCGAGTTACCGGCCGCTCATCATTCTTAAAAATGTGTTACTTGCGGCAGGGCGCTCGCGGCTCACCTGGGTGGCGATGCAACGCGCCAATGCATAAATTCGGCCCTCATGAAAGACGATTCCAGCGATCAGCCCGCGCTCCGCCCGCGCAAGGGCAAGTCCGGTTCCGCCGGTGACATGCCGCTGCAGGATGCGAGCGCCGACATCGACCCGGCGACCTCCACCGCGGAGGACGAAGAGGAAGCACGGCTGCCCGACCTGCCGGAGGAACCGGCGGAAGCCATCGCCGAGGGCGGGCTGACGGCGGGACATGCCGCGATCGAGAACGCGGTGCGGCTGGCGCCCACCTCGCCCGGCGTCTATCGCATGCTTAATGCCGCCCACGACGTGCTTTATGTCGGCAAGGCCAAGAACGTCAAAAAACGCCTGACATCCTACGCAAGGGCCAACGCACCGCTGCCGGCGCGCATCCTGCGCATGATCGCGGCCACCACCAATGTCGAGATCGTCTCGACCTCGACCGAGACCGAAGCGCTGCTGCTGGAAGCCAACCTGATCAAGCAGCTGCGCCCCCGCTTCAACGTACAGCTTCGCGACGACAAGTCGTTCCCCTACATCCTCATCACCGGCGACCACTGGGCGCCGCAGATCCTGAAACATCGCGGCGCGCAGACGCGGCCCGGACGCTATTTCGGTCCCTTCGCCTCCGCCGGCGCCGTCAACCGCACCATCACGGCGTTGCAGCGCGCGTTCCTGATCCGCTCCTGCACCGATTCGTTCTTCGAGAGCCGCACGCGGCCCTGCCTGCTCTACCAGATCCGCCGCTGCTCCGGTCCCTGCACGCACGAGATCGATTTCCCCGGCTACACGGAACTGGTGCGGGAGGCGACCGAGTTCCTGTCCGGCCGCAGCCATGCGGTAAAGCAGCTGCTCGCCGCCGAAATGGAGAAGGCGTCCGGCGAGCTCGAATTCGAGACCGCGGCCACGTTCCGCGACCGCCTCGCCGCGCTCTCGGCAATCCAGTCGCAGCAGGGCATCAATCCGCGCACCGTGGAAGAAGCCGACGTGTTCGCCATCCACCAGGAAGGCGGCTATTCCTGCGTTGAAGTGTTCTTCTTCCGCACCGGCCAGAACTGGGGCAACCGCGCCTATTTCCCGCGCGCGGAAAAGACGTTCACGCCGGAGGAAGTATTGGGCTCGTTCCTCACCCAGTTCTACGACGACAAGCCGCCGCCGAAGCTGATCCTGCTCTCGCACGAGGTGGAAGAGGCCGAGCTCCTGGCCGACGCGCTTTCGGTGAAGGCCGGCTTCAAGGTCGAGGTCTCCGTGCCCAAGCGCGGGGAGAAAAAGGAGATGATCGCGCATGCGCTGACCAATGCGCGCGAGGCGCTCGGCCGCAAGCTCGCCGATACCGCAACCCAAGGCCGGCTGCTGGAAGCGATGGTGACGACGCTCGGCCTGCCGCACATCCCGAAGCGCATCGAGGTTTACGACAACAGCCACATCCAGGGCACCAATGCAGTCGGCGCCATGATCGTCGCGGGACCCGACGGTTTCATGAAGAACCAGTACCGCAAGTTCAACATCAAGTCGGAAGGGCTCACGCCGGGCGACGACTACGCCATGATGCGCGAAGTGCTGCAGCGCCGCTTCAAGCGTCTCGTGAAGACCGCCGGGGCCGACGACAAGAAGCCGCGCGACGACGATTCCTTTCCGCAATGGCCCGACCTCGTCATCATCGACGGCGGCCGCGGCCAGCTCAATGCGGCGCGCGAAATCCTCGCCGAGCTCGGCGCCGACAAGGTCACCCTTCTCGGTGTTGCCAAGGGGCCGGACCGCGACGCCGGCCGCGAGACCCTGTTCATGCCGGACCGCGAGGCGATCAAGCTCGAGCCGCGCGATCCCGTGCTCTATTTCATCCAGCGGCTACGCGACGAGGCGCATCGTTTTGTGATCGGCTCGCACCGCAAGCTGCGCAAAAAGGACATCCGCGAGGCCGGCCTGCAGGAGATTCCCGGGATCGGCCCCTCACGCAAACGTGCCCTGCTGTTGCATTTCGGAACGCTGAAGGAGATCGAGCGGGCCTCGATTGCCGATCTCGGCAAGGTTCCGGGGGTCAGCGCCGAAAGCGCCCGGCGGATCTTCGAGTATTTCCACGCCCAACCCGGGTAATTGGCGATTTGGCGTTATACTTACGTCATCTCCCGCAACTCATGTGCGCCAAGGTGTTGACCTCGCAGCTTCCCCGGTATTGGTAAAGACTGATGAACATCGCGACCACCAGAAGCCCGTCCAAGAGCTTTTCGATCCCGAATATCCTGACCGTGGGGCGGATCGCCGCCATTCCGGTGGTGGTGGGCTGCGTCTATTGGCAGTCGATCCTGGACGGCCCGCTGTGGCTGCGCTGGGTGGCGCTCGCGGTGTTCATTGCGGCCGGCATTACCGACTATCTGGACGGCTACTATGCGCGAATCTGGGACCAGCAATCGGCCTTCGGCCGGATGCTCGATCCGATCGCCGACAAGCTGCTGGTGGCCTCGTGCCTGCTGATGCTCGCCGCCGACAACTCGATTCATGGCTGGACGCTGTGGGCCGCGGTCGTAATCCTGTGCCGCGAGATCCTGGTCTCGGGACTGCGCGAATATCTCGCCGCACTCCGGGTCAGCGTGCCGGTCACGAAACTTGCGAAATGGAAGACGACCGTCCAGCTCGTTGCGATCGGATTCCTGATTGCGGGCGAAGCCGGCGAACAGATCATTCCCGCCACGACCCTGATCGGCATCGTGCTGCTGTGGATATCGGCGATCGTGACGATCTACACCGGCTGGGATTATTTCCGCGCCGGCATCCATCATCTCATCGAGGAGGATGAAGGATGAAGGTGAAGTATTTCGCCTGGGTGCGCGAGCGGATCGGCAAGGCGGAGGAAGCCATCGAGCCGCCCGCCAGCGTGCGCACGGTCGATGAACTGATCGCGTGGCTGTCGAACCGCGGCGAGGCCTATGCCTACGCATTCGAGAAGCCGAAGGTGATCCGCGTCGCTATCGACCATGCGCATGTCAAGCCGGATGCGCCGATTGCCGGCGCGCGCGAGATCGCGTTTTTTCCACCGATGACCGGCGGCTGAGCTGTTCGCCATGGGCGTGGCCGCGAGCATCCGAATACAAGAAGCCGATTTCGACGTCGCACGGGAGATCGCGGCCTTGAGCAAGGGCCGCACCGATATCGGCGCCGTCGTCAGTTTCACCGGTATCTGCCGCGGCACCGAAGGATCGGAGCCAATCGCCGCCTTGAGGCTGGAGCATTATCCTGGCATGGCCGAAGCGGAGATCAGGCGGCATGCCGACGAGGCACTGGCGCGCTGGCCGCTGCAAGGGCTCACCATCATCCATCGCTTCGGCCGCATCACACCGGGCGAAAACATCGTGCTTGTCGTCACCGCCTCCTCGCACCGGCAGGCGGCGTTCGAGGCCGCCGAATTCCTGATGGATTATCTGAAGACCAGTGCACCGTTCTGGAAGCAGGAAGAGAGCGCCCGCGGCGCGAGCTGGATCGAAGCGCGCGACCATGACGACGCAGCCGCTGCCCGCTGGACCAAATCCTGATGGCAAAGCGAGCAAAGAAGGCGACAAAGCGCGGCCGATCCGTCGCCAGGGCGCCGAAGGTCAGCGCCGGTGAATTGCAGACGCTGCTCGATTTCGTGCGCTACGCTGTGAGCCGCTTTGCGGAAGCCCGGCTCGTTTTCGCCCACGGCACCACCGATCCCGTCGCGGAAGCTGCGTTCCTCGTCTGCGAGACGCTGCATCTGCATCCCGATCAGTTCGAGCAGTTTGCCCATGCGCGCGTCACCGTGGCGGAGGGAAGGACAATCCTCGAACTGATCGAGCGACGCATCGCGACGCGAAAACCCGCCGCCTATCTCGTCAACAGGATCTGGATGCGCGGGCTGCCGTTCTATGTCGACGAGCGCACCATCGTGCCGCGCTCCTACATCGGCGAGCTGCTGGATTCACATTTCGGCGATGGCGAGGACTCGACCTCGCTGATCGGCGATCCCGCGGAAGTGGGAAGCGTTCTCGACCTCTGCACCGGCAGCGGCTGCCTTGCGATCCTCTCCGCCCGCCATTTTCCGCACGCCGCCATCGACGCGGTCGACATTTCGAAGGATGCGCTGGCCGTCGCTGCGCGCAACGTTGCCGATTATGGGCTCGAAGACCGCATCGCGCTGCACCGCGGCGATCTGTTCGCGCCGCTCGACGACAAGCGCTACGATCTCATCATCTCCAACCCGCCCTATGTCGATGCCGAAGGCATGGCGGCCCTGCCGACCGAATGCCGCGCCGAGCCTAAGCTCGCCTTCGACGGGGGCGCCGACGGCCTCGACATCGTCAGGCGCATCCTGGCCGCGGCCAAGGGGCATCTTGCTCCGCATGGCGGCCTGCTCTGCGATATCGGCCGCGGCCGCGACAATCTCGAGGCCGCGTTCCCGCAGCTCCCGCTGCTCTGGCTCGATACCGAGGATTCCGAGGGCGAGGTGTTCTGGATCGCGGCTTCTGATCTCTGAACTCCGCCGGTTGCGCGGAAATATCACGGTTGTCCGCATTTCCCGGTAGCCGCGAAGCTGGTAGCCTGCGGGCAGCCGTCGCGCCCACAACTCGTAAAGAGGCCCCCATGCTGGACAAGAGCCCGACAAAATCCCCCGTCAACGTTCCCAACGACCTCGCCGCGCACTGGATGCCGTTCACGGCCAATCGCGCGTTCAAGAAGGCGCCGCGGCTGCTCGCGGGCGCCAAGGACATGCACTACATCACGGTCGACGGCCGCAAGCTGATCGACGGCGCCGCCGGCATGTGGTGCACCAATGCCGGCCACGGCCGCACCCCGATCTCGGAGGCCATCGCCAAGATGGCCGCGACGCTGGATTACGCGCCGCCGTTCCAGTTCGGCATCCCGCAAGCGTTCGAGCTTGCCAGCCGCATCGCCGATCTCGCGCCCAAGGGGCTCGACCACGTCTTCTTCTGCAACTCCGGGTCGGAGGCGGCCGATACCGCGCTGAAGATCGCGCTCGCCTATCATCAGCTCAACGGCCAGGGCGCCCGCTCGCGCCTGATCGGCCGCGTCCGCGGCTATCACGGCGTTGGCTTCGGCGGCACGTCGGTCGGCGGCATCGTTGGCAACCGCAAGATCTTCGGCTCGCTGCTGTCGGGCGTCGATCACCTGCCGGCGACCTATGACCGCGAGAAGCAGGCCTTCACCAAGGGCGAGCCGGAATACGGCGCGCACTTCGCCGACGCGCTGGAGGATCTCGTCAACCTGCATGGCGCCAACACCATCGCCGCCGTCATCGTCGAGCCGATGGCGGGATCGACCGGCGTGCTGGCCGCGCCCAAGGGCTATCTGAAGCGGCTACGCGAGATCACCCAGAAGCACGGCATCCTCCTGATTTTCGACGAGGTCATCACCGGATTCGGCCGGCTCGGCTTCGCGTTTGCCGCCGAGCGCTACGGCGTGCTGCCGGACATGCTCACCTTCGCCAAGGGCGTGACCAACGGCGCGGCTCCGATGGGCGGTGTGCTGGTGCGCGACACCATCCATGACGCCTTCATGACCGGGCCGGAGCACATGGTCGAGCTCACCCATGGCTACACCTATTCGGCGCATCCGCTGGCCTGCGCCGCGGGCCTTGCCACCCTCGACATCTACCGCGACGAAAAGCTGTTCGAGCGAGCCAACAAGCTCGAGCCGAAATTCGCCGACGCGATCATGTCGCTGAAGGGCCTGCCCAATGTGCTCGACATCCGCACCGTGGGCCTGACCGCCGGCATCGACCTTGCGCCGTCCGCGGACGGGGTTGGCAAGCGGGGCTTCGCCGGTCTCAACAGCGCCTTCTTCGACCATGACATCATGCTTCGGTCCGTCGGCGACACGCTGGCGCTGACCCCGCCTCTGATCATCAGCGAGGACCAGATCGGCGAGATCGTCGACAAGGTCGGCAAGGTGATCCGCGCG
>JAEZEU010000160.1 GCA_023432885.1 Pseudomonadota bacterium
TCGGCGGCGCCGTCGACAGCATGATCATGCGCATCGCCGACGTGCAGCTCACCTTCCCCGCCATCCTGATCGCGCTTCTGATCAACGGCATCGCCAAGTCGGTGCTCGGCAACAAGCTAGATCCCACGAGCATGCTTGCCGTGCTGGTGCTGGCCATCGGCCTGAGTTTCTGGGTGCAATATGCCCGCACCGTGCGCGGCTCGGTCATGGTGGAGAAAAGCAAGGATTATGTCGCCGCCGCCCAGTTGATCGGCCTGCCGGCGCCCAAGATCATGCTGCGCCATGTGCTGCCCAACGCGATGGGGCCGGTGCTTGTCATCGCGACGATCAATCTTGCGCTCGCCATCCTCACCGAGGCGACCTTGTCATTCCTCGGCGTCGGCCTGCCCGAGACCATGCCTTCGCTCGGCACCCTGATCCGCATCGGCAACAATTACCTGTTCGCCGGCGAATGGTGGATCGTGGCGTTCCCCGGCATTGCGCTTGCCGGCCTGATCCTCTCCATCAACCTTCTCGGCGACTGGCTGCGCGACGCGCTCAACCCGAAACTGCGATGACCGTTCCCGTCCTTTCCGTGCGCAACCTGCAGGTGGAGTTCGTCACCCGCCGCGGCACGTTGCGTGCCATCGACGGCGTGTCGTTCGATATCGCCAAGGGCGAGGTGTTGGGGGTGGTCGGCGAATCCGGCGCCGGAAAATCCGTCACGGGCCTCGCTGCGATCGGGTTGATCGATCCGCCGGGCCGCATCTGCGGCGGCGAAATCCGGCTGTCCGACATGCGGATCGACAACCTGCCGCCGGAACAGATGCGCCGCATCCGGGGAAAGCGCATCGGCATGATCTTCCAGGATCCGCTGACCAGCCTCAACCCGCTCTACCGGGTCGGGGAGCAGATCATCGAGACCATCCGCACCCACTTGAATATGTCGGAGCAGGCCGCGCGAAAGCGCGCTATCGACCTGCTGGCCGAAGTCGGTATTCCCGCCCCGGAGAAGCGCATCGACGCCTATCCGCATGAATTTTCGGGCGGCATGCGCCAACGCGTCGTCATTGCGCTTGCGATCTGCGCCGAGCCGGAGCTGATCATCGCGGACGAGCCGACTACGGCGCTCGATGTCTCCGTGCAGGCGCAGATCATCTCGCTGATCAAGCGGCTCGGCCGCGATCACGGCACGGCCGTGATGCTGGTGACCCACGACATGGGCGTGATCGCCGAGACCTCCGACCGCGTCGCGGTGATGTATTCCGGCCGCATCGCCGAGATCGGCCCCGTGCAGGACGTCGTACGCAATCCATTGCATCCCTACGCCAAGGGCCTGATGGGCGCGATCCCGACGCTGTCGGGCGAGGAGAAGCGGCTGGTGCAAATCCCCGGCTCGATGCCGCGGCTGTCGGCGATTCCACCCGGATGCTCCTTCAACCCGCGCTGCAGCTTTGCCTTCGACCGCTGCCGCGCCGAACGACCCGAGCCGATCCGGCACGGCGCCCAGTCCGTTGCCTGCCATCTCGTCGACACCTCGGCAAAGGACAGCGCCGCATGAGCTATGTCGAAGTGAAGGACCTGCGCCGCGTCTTCGACGTCTCAAAGCCGTGGCTCAACCGCGTGCTGGAAGGTGGCCACCTCGAATTCCTCAAGGCCGTCGACGGCATCACCTTCGATATCAAGCGCGGCGAAACCTTTGCGCTGGTCGGCGAGTCCGGGTCGGGCAAGACCACTGTAGCGCGCATGATCGTGGGCCTGCTACCGCCGAGTTCGGGCCAGGTCATGATCGATGGTGTGTCGATGACCGATCCGAGGCAGGCGCAGGCGCGGCAAAAACTGCGCCGCCGCATCCAGATGATCTTTCAGGATCCCTATGCCAGCCTCAATCCACGCTTCCGGGTCGACGCTATCGTCTCCGAACCGATCCGTGCATTCGACCTGATCAAGGGCGAGCGCGCCATCACGGCGCGCGTCGGCGAGCTGCTTGGCCTCGTCGGGCTCCATGCCGACGACGGCCTGAAATATCCGCACGAGTTTTCCGGCGGCCAGCGCCAGCGCATCGCGATCGCACGCGCGCTCGCCTCCAATGCCGAATTCATCGTCTGCGACGAGCCCACGTCGGCGCTCGACGTCTCCGTGCAGGCGCAGATCCTCAATTTGATGCGCGACCTGCAGGACAAGTTCGGCCTCACCTATCTCTTCATCAGTCACAATCTCGCGGTGGTCCGCCACATGGCGAGCCGCATCGGCGTGATGTATCTCGGCCGTATTGTCGAAATCGCGGAGGGCCGG
The DNA here is from genome assembly GCA_023432885.1 of Pseudomonadota bacterium. Taxonomy (GTDB): domain Bacteria; phylum Pseudomonadota; class Alphaproteobacteria; order Rhizobiales; family Xanthobacteraceae; genus Bradyrhizobium. Next base: position 2,275 of record JAEZEU010000160.1, read on the forward strand.
CAGTTGTTCGCCACACCCCGCATGCCCTACACCAAGATGCTGCTGGGCGCGGTTCCGGATCTCGCAATGTCCGGACGGCAGCGCATCCCTGTCAAGGGCGAGATTCCCAACCCGATCAATCCGCCGCCCGGCTGCGCCTTCAACCCTCGTTGTCCCCTCGCCTTCGATCTATGCCGGCGGGAGGCGCCGGCGTTGATCGATGGCGTCGCCTGCCACGCCGTCAACACGGCGCCGGCGCCAGCCTGATCACAGGCCTGAGACTGGCGTCTGGCATGCCAGTTGGCAGCCCGCCCCGCCTGTGCTCAATTGCGCAACGCCCCGAGCGGCCAACAAGAAGGGTTCATCGCATGAGCAAGGTCAATCCCGATCCGTTCACGACCCGGCCCGAGATCGAGGGCATGTTCGGCGTCGTCACCTCGACGCACTGGATCGCGACCGCAATCGGGATGGCCACCCTCGAGAAGGGTGGCAACGCCTTCGATGCCGGGGTTGCGACTGCTTTCACCCTCCAGGTCGTGGAGCCGCATCTCAACGGCCCCGGCGGTGACGTTCCGATCATCGTGCATGATGTTAAGCGCGGCAAAACCGAGGTGATCTGCGGCCAGGGCCCGGCGCCTGCGAAGGCGACGATTGCCCATTACCGCAGCGAAGGGCTGGACATGGTGCCCGGCACGGGACTGCTCGCCGCTTGCGTGCCCGGCACGTTCGAATCCTGGATGCTGCTGCTGCGCGACTACGGCACATTCAAGCTGCGCGACGTGCTGGAGCCCGCAATATCCTATGCCGCGAATGGCTTTCCGCTGGTGGAGCGCGCGTCGGCAACGATCAAGACGGTCGAAGAGCTGTTCCGCAAATATTGGCCGACATCGGCAGCGATCTATCTGCCGAACGGCGAAGTGCCCCGCCCCGGCACCATCTTCGCCAACAAGAAACTGTCCGAGACCTATGCCCGAATCCTGAAGGAGGCCGAGAGCGCGGGCTCCGACCGCGTCGCGCAGATCGAGGCGGCGCGACAGGCGTGGTCACAGGGCTTCGTTGCGGAGGCGATCGACAAGTTCTGCCGCACCCAGGAAGTGATGGATGTCTCCGGCTCGCCGCATCGCGGCGTGCTCTCGGCCGACGACATGGCGCGCTGGCAGCCGACCGTCGAGGCGCCGCTGACCTACGACTATGGCCGCTACACCGTCTGCAAGGCCGGCGTCTGGAGCCAGGGCCCGGTGATGCTGCAGCAGCTGGCACTTCTGAAAGGTTTTGATCTCGACGGCCTCGATCCGACGGGCCCCGATTTCATCCATCTGCAGGTCGAATGCGCCAAGCTTGCCTATGCCGACCGCGAGAAGTTTTACGGCGACCCCGAATTCAGCGACATACCGATTACGACGCTGCTGTCGGACGCCTATAACAACGAGAGGCGCAAGCTGATCTCGAAAGACAAGGCCTCGCTCGATTTCATCCCCGGTTCGGTCCAAGGCTTTGGCGCGGTGGTCAAGCTGCGCCGGGCCGAGGGACATCGTGAGGCGGTCGGGGCCATGGGTGCAGGAGAACCCACCGTCGGCCGTTTCGGCGAAGTCCGCGGCGATACCGTGCATTTCGACATCATCGACAAGGCCGGCAACATGATTTCGTCCACGCCCTCGGGCGGCTGGCTGCAATCCTCGCCTGTGATTCCCGAGATCGGCTTCTGCCTTGGCAGCCGCGCGCAGATGTTCTGGCTGGAGGAAGACCACCCCGCCTCGCTCGCGCCGGGCAAGCGCCCGCGCACCACGCTTTCGCCGACCATGGCACTGCGCGACGGCGAGCCGTATCTCGCCTGGGGATCGCCCGGCGGCGACCAGCAGGACCAGTGGATCACGCAGTTCTTCCTGCGCCATGTGCACTCCAGGCTCAACCTGCAGGAGGCGATCGACGCGCCGGCCTGGCACTCCGAGCATTTCCCGATCTCTTTCTGGCCGCGCACCGCTCGCCCCGGCGTGCTGGTGGTCGAAAACCGCGTGCCCAAGGCGACCGTCGACGAGCTGGCGCGCCGCGGCCATATCGTCGAGACCGGGCCTGACTGGTCGGAAGGCCGCCTCACCGCGGCCTCCAAGGTGGGCCCACGCCGTCGCGCCGCCGCCAATCCGCGCGGCATGCAGGGCTACGCCGCGGGACGCTGACGAGATGACCTGGTCGATCATCGCCCACGATCCCCTCACCGGACAAATCGGCATCGCCATCGCGACCAGGTTCTTCGCAGTCGGCGCCCTCGTGCCGCATGTCGTCCCTCGGATCGGCGGCCTCGCCACGCAGGCGCTGGTCAATCCCTATTATGGCGTCGATGGCGTCAAGCTGCTCCGCGAGGGCAAGGCGCCGCAAGACATCATCGCGACCTTGATCGCCGCCGATGACGGTCGCGAGAGCCGGCAACTGCACGTCATGGATGCAAGCGGCCGCGTCGCGTCGCATACTGGAAGCGAATGCATCGACTGGTGCGGGCATCTCGAAGGCGACGGCTTCTCCATTGCCGGCAACATGCTCGTGGGCGCGCAGGTGCTGGACGACACCGCGAAGGCTTACTCCGCCAATCAAAAGCTGCCCTTCCCGCAACGGCTGATCGCGGCCATGAAGGCCGGTGAAGCCGCCGGCGGAGACATGCGGGGCAAGCAATCCGCCGCGCTGCTGATCCATGGCGAGGAAGAATGGCCCAATCTCGATTTGCGGGTGGATGACCACGCCGACCCTTTGGCTGAACTCGAGCGACTTGAAGCCGTCAGCCGCGAGCGCTGGGTGCATTTCCGAAAGTTCATGCCGACACGGAAAAACCCGGCCGGCGTCACCGACCGCGCGGTCATCGATGCCTCCGTCCAGGCAGCCATCGGGAGCCAATCGTGACCAGCACGCCCCTGATCGAAATCGAGGGCCTGCGCGTCGTCTTCCATGGCGATGACGGCCGTATTACCCATGCCGTGGATCAGGTCGACCTTGCTGTCGCAAACGGCGCCACGCTCGGCCTGGTCGGCGAATCCGGCTGTGGCAAGAGCGTGACCTCGCTCGCCATCATGGGCTTGCTGCCGAAGCGATCCACCGAGGTCAGCGGGGCCATCCGCTTCGACGGCCTCGATCTGCTCGATGTGCCCGACGAGACACTGCGCGATATCCGGGGCAACCGGCTTGCCATGATCTTTCAGGAGCCGATGACCTCGCTCAATCCGAGCTTCACGATCGGCGACCAGATCGTCGAGGTCATCGTGCGCCATCGAGGCGCCTCGCGCTGGCAGGCGCGCGAACGCGCCATCGAGCTGCTGCGGCACGTGCACATCCCATCGCCGGAGAAACGTATCGACGACTATCCGCACAAACTCTCTGGCGGCATGCGACAGCGGGTGATGATAGCGATGGCTCTGGCCTGCGATCCGCGCCTGTTGATCGCGGACGAACCCACCACTGCGCTCGATGTGACGCTACAGGCGCAGATCCTTGATCTGATGCGGGAGCTGAAAGCGGCGAGCAACGCGGCGATCATCCTGATCACGCATGATCTCGGCGTGGTCGCCGAGGTCTGCGACGAAGTTGCGGTGATGTATGCCGGCGAAATCGTCGAACGCGCGCCGGTTGACGAGCTCTTCGCCAACCCGCAGCACCCTTACACGGTCGGCCTGCTCGGCTCGATCCCGCGGCTCGACCATCGCGTCGCCCATCTCGCCACCATCGAAGGCATGGTGCCGAACATGACGAGCCCTCCCAAGGCCTGCCGCTTCGCCGCGCGCTGCCCGTTCGTCGCGGACATCTGCACGAAAGCCCCGCCGCCGCTCGCGACGGTGAGCCCCGGCCACACCTCGCGCTGCCTACGCGCGCCGCTGGAAAGGCTGGTATCGTGACCGCTCTGCTCGAGGTCGAGAACCTGGTCAAGCATTTCGTCGCCGCGCGCAACGCGTTCGGCCGTCCCACAGCGTTCGTCAAGGCGGTCGATGGCGTCAGCTTCACGGTTGAAGCCGGCCAGACCCTGGCGCTTGTCGGCGAATCCGGCTGCGGCAAATCCACGGTCAGCCGGGTGGTGTTGCGGCTGATCGAGGCGGACAGCGGCACTGTCCGCTTCGAGGGCCGCGATCTCGGCACGCTCAAGGCCGACGAATTGCGCGCCTTCCGTCGCAACGCCCAGATCATTTTCCAGGACCCCTATGCCTCGCTCA
>JAEZEU010000215.1 GCA_023432885.1 Pseudomonadota bacterium
CCCTACGCCACCTGCGTGTGGCAGCCGAGCGTCTCGGCGGTGTATTCCGGGTCGACTTCGCAGATGACGCGATTGCGGCCGTTGCGCTTGGCGGCGTAGAGGCAGGCGTCGGCCCGCTCGATCAGCGCGTCCGTATCGTCGCCCGCCTTGAGCATGGAAACGCCGACGGAAATAGTGACGCGGCCGAGGATTTCGCCGGTCGATTTCTTCTTCAGTTCCTTCGACATCACGGCGCGGCGGATATGGTCGGCAACCGTCAGCGCCTGGCGCAACGCGGTGTTCGGCAGCACCACCGCAAATTCCTCGCCGCCATAGCGCGCGGTGATATCCTGGCCCTTGATGGTCTGCTTCAGCGACATGCCGACCAGTCGCAGCACCTGGTCGCCGGTGAGGTGGCCGTAAGAGTCGTTGAACGACTTGAAGTGATCGATGTCGAACATCAAGAGCGACAGCGGCTCGCCGCTCGCCAGCGCCGCGGCGACCGCGGCCTCGATCGAGCGGTCGAAATATTTGCGGTTTCCGAGACCCGTCAGCGGGTCGGTCAGGCTCTCGGCGCGGATCGCTTCCAGGCTGTGCTGCAGGCTGCTGATCTCGTTCTTCGATAGCGACAGCCGCTCTTGCAGCGCGATGTTGTTCTCGCGCATCTCGCGCGTCGACTTCACCAGCGCATCTATGATCGGCTGGAGCTGCTCGCTGCTCTGCACGAACGACAGATCCCGGTTGGCGTTGTCCAGGCTCGCGCCGTAGCCCGACGAGACGTGGAGCGCTTCCGTGATCACCTTCATCACGTCGTCGATTTCGCCGATCACGCGCGCGCCGACCTTGTCGATGCGCTCGGAGGTCTTGAGCTGGGAGAGATAGGTCTCGTAGATCTGCTCGAGATCGGCTTCGGTCAGCCTGCCGTTGCGCGCCAGCGTCTCGTTGATGATCTTGTTGAGCGGGGCGTTGTAACCGGTCGCGTAAACGTACCAGATTTCGTAGTTGCGGGGGATGGCGGTCTGGCGAAGCGACTTGATCTGTCCGAGCGCAACTTCGGCGAAGGCGAGGGTGCGTTCGTGTTCGTCGAGCGGCTTGACCACCGTTCCGTCCCCAAATGGCGCGTGGCGCCGCCCATTTTCCAGCAGCAATAACTAAATTATCGGGGCGACATTAGCCGAGGAGGATAAACGGCCGGTAAACGGTGGTACCGGCCCTTGTCCCAGCAGGAACAGACTTCTGTCTCAGACGCGCGCGCGTATCGGCCGCAGCAGGAAGGCGGGAAGATGCGAATGATCCGCAGGCTCGATGTCTTCGCGTGCGGAGCGGCGCGGCTCCGGACGGCCTATCGAAGGTACGCGTGACACAGCCGCGGCCGCCTGGGGTTGCGGCTGCGCCGCCGGAGGCCGGCTGCCATTGCTGCCATGACGCTCGCCGCGCACGCGGCGCGGCTTGCGGGCGCCGCGTGATCCCTCGCGCCCGCTTTCGCGCTTGCGGTGCTCGCGCGGACGCTCGCTGTCCTCGGACGCCTCGGCCTGGACGGCGTAGTCGCCCTCGGCGCGCGGAATCTGCTGGCCGATCAGCTTCTCGATTGCGGCCATCGACTTCGTGTCGAGCGAGGTGACGATGGAAATCGCCGTGCCGGTGCGGCCGGCCCGGCCGGTACGCCCGATGCGGTGGACGTAGTCATCGGGGTGATGCGGCACGTCGAAATTGAAGACGTGGCTGACGGCGGGAATGTCGAGGCCGCGGGCGGCGACGTCGGAAGCGACCAGGAGAGGCAGCTCGCCCTTGCGAAACTGATCCAGCGCCGCCATGCGTGCGGGCTGGTCCATGTCGCCATGCAGCGCGCCGACGGAGAAGCCGTGCTTGTGCAGCGATTTCTGAAGGATCGCCACATCGCGCTTGCGGTTGCAGAAGATGATTGCGTTGTTGAGCTCTTTTGCCTCGCGCAGCAGGCGGCGGAGGACTTCGCGCTTCTGGTGCGCCTCGCGTCCGGCAGGCACCTGGGCCTGGGTGACGGTCACGGCCGTGGTGGCGGGCCGGGAAACTTCGATTCGTTCGGGATTGTGCAGGAAAGTATCGGAGATGCGGCTGATTTCCGGCGGCATCGTCGCTGTGAAGAACAGCGTCTGCCGCGTGAAGGGAACGAGCTTGCAGATGCGTTCGATGTCGGGAATGAAGCCCATATCCAGCATGCGGTCGGCTTCGTCGATCACCAGGAGTTCGACACCGGTGAGAAGCAAGCCGCCGCGCTCGGTGTGATCGAGCAGGCGGCCTGGCGTGGCGATCAGGACATCGACCCCGCGCGTCAGCTTGGAGTCCTGGTCGCCGAAGGAGACGCCGCCGATCAGGAGCGCGACGTTGAGTTTCTGGCCGGCCCCGTATTTGTCGAACTGCTCCTTGACCTGCGCTGCAAGCTCACGGGTCGGCTCGAGGATGAGGGTGCGCGGCATGCGTGCCCGGGCGCGGCCCTTTTCGAGGATGGTGAGCATCGGCAGGACGAAGGCGGCGGTCTTGCCGGTGCCGGTCTGGGCTATGCCGAGGACGTCGCGCCGGGCGAGGACCTGGGGGATCGCCTGTTCCTGGATTGGGGTGGGGTTGGTGTAACCGGTAGCCGCAACTGCGGCGAGAACCTTGTCGGACAAGCCGAGATTGGAGAAAGACATTGAGCCTCTGCTCGACCCGCCGTTTGGAATCGAAGGTAAATAAAGGCTGTCGCGTTCAACCCCGGAAACGGCGTGCTTTTGATGAAGCTCAGGGGCTCTGACTTACGCAGACGAGCGGCTAACCCAGGGAATCGTATTTCGACCGAGGGCCGCGTTGAGCGGAACATAGGGGGGAAATGGCCAAAGTCAATCTTGGAACCCGCTGTCCACGGCAAAAACGTTAATGTTTTCGCCCAAATAACCGGCTTTTTGTCATTTGCCTTCAGATGGAGAGCCGATTCGGCCTCCCGCAAGGGCTCGCTGAACCTCGCTTGGGCATCCTGCGACTATCAGGCGTCAGGCC
>JAEZEU010000247.1 GCA_023432885.1 Pseudomonadota bacterium
CGTCCGCGTCACGCTGCCGATCGACGCCAGCAAGGTGAGGCCGAAGGTGCAGAAGGCCGCGTAGGATTCCTGTGGGCCCGGCGAAAGCCGGTACCACAGGCACACTGTTGTTGAGCACGCCGGGCCACAGCCTCGGAAAGCTGTCGCCTGTGATTATGAGTTTCGGGTCGCGCTTCGCTTGCCCGGGACGACAGCTGAGTTTGCGGCATGCGCTCGCATTCTCAGCGAATTCGCCCGGATTTTGCATCCTCGTTGTCCAGGCCGGATAGACGCCACGGTCGCGGCGCCAGGTTTGCCCGTGTGCTACACGTCCAAGCCCCTTACTCCTCATATGTCATGGCAACCGCCAAGCGCCGGATGGCCGGCGCCGCGAACAGCACGACAGGCAACATGGCAAGCCAGGAGAGCATCCAGGATTGAAGCCAGTGCACGACAAAGCCGCCTGAACTCATGAGCGGGAAGCTGGCGATCGCCGCAGCGATCGCGCACGTCAGTCCCGACTGGATGGCTCCATAGACAAAGTGGCTGTAGCGACGCGGAATTCCTGACATGGTTGTCTCGGCAGGGTGGGCCGTCTGCCGAGAAGCAAGGAACGTGCCTTCGTCCGCGCGGGTCAGGAGCTTGCATGGCGGTCGCCCCGGTCCACTTTGGGGCGAAGATTGGTCTGCGCCATGTCCATGCGGGATGGAAACTACTGACGGCATCGACCACGTCGATGCGATCGCGGCAGATCGCAGGCGAATTGACCATTGCGGTGAACTGGGATCAGCCGCGCATATCGGGATAAATCGGATTCTTTTGGCCGAACTCTCCGCCGAGCGAACCACGTATTCGTGGCCGCTGACGGGCCGACGCGCGGTTCCGAGGCCCAACTGAAATCAAGATTCCTCCGCTTTTGGACCTCGATAGCAGAGTAACGGACGGTGACGCCCTTGAGGGAAGATCGCCCATGCCAATGAAAGACGATTTTGATCCGGCCGATCCCTTGCCTCGGTTCCTCACCGAAAGAACTGAGCTGGACACTGGCAAAGCTCCAGATGATGCCGTAGTTCCCGCATCGCGCGCCTTCAAGGCGAGCATGCTGGCTGCCGCCGCCGGAGCAGGCGTCATCGCGGTTCTGGCACTCGGAAATTCAATGGCCCTGTTTGCAGAGGGGTCGGCTTCGCTGATCGGCAGTTCCTCGCCTCAGCCTGCGGAGCCAGTTCAAGCCGCCGTCGATGCTCCGCCTGCAGTTCCGTCTACCCCCGATGCTCAGGCACCCGTCACGCACGACGCGCCACACGGCAGCGAGACTGCCGTAGCGGAACCGGCCGGCAATGATCTGGCGGAAAACGTCGAGCCCGCATCTGAAACCCTGTTTGCACAATTCCAGGCGTGGGCGGCAGAGCAAGACGCACAGACGCGTAGCGGTCCCGTACCGCCTGTCGAAGATGCGCAGGCCCGGACCGAGCCCGTGCAGCCGGTTGACGATGCCCCGGCACAGGTTAAGCAAGGCACCCCTGCCCCGGCCGAAGGGAACGTTCGATCACGGCATCGGTCGGTGCAAAAACACCGACATGTCCGGGCCATCCGCGACGCGCGGGCCGAGATGCCCACACGGAGCCACAGAACACAACTGCGGCGGGCGCGCAGCGCTCGTGCCGAACGTCCGCCCATACAAGATGCGCAGGCACAGGAACAGTCCGCGCAGAATGGCCAACGGCCGTCATGGCTGCCGATGTTCGGCCTGCGCAACTAGACCCGGCATTCTCCCAACTCGCCAGCACAAATCTTCGGATGCGCCGGGTGATTCAAGACTGCAGCGTCGGCGCCACTTCGCGGGCGATCTGCACCAGTGCGGCGAGCAAGGGTGTCATCGGGTCGCGCTGCGGGATGACGAGACCGATGGAATAGGTGACATCAGGGTCTACGATCGGAATGAAGCGGACCGCGTCCGCCAGGCCCAGCGTCTCCGCGAGCTTTGCTGGCATGACGCTCGCCCAGCGACCGGTCTTCACATGGGTGAAGAGCACGAGCAGCGAATTCGAAGTCAATGTCGGCGTCGCCTCCGCTCCGACCGAGCGCAGCGCACGATCGATGATGCGGCGGTTCTGCATGTCGGGCGTCAATAGGCATAGCGGCACCTGGCCCACTTCTTTCCATGTCACCTGCTCGCGGTCGCCGAACATCCCGTCCGGCGCGGTCAGCAAGAGGTAGCTCTCGTTGTAGAGGGGAATGGTGCGCACGTTGCCGATCGGCTCGTTCTCGATATAGGTCAGCCCCGCATCGACCTCGAGATTTTCCAATAGCCCCAGCACGTCCGACGAAGTGCAGGACTGGATGCGGAAGCGCACATCGGGATGGCGCGCGCGAAACGGCGTCGTCAGCTGCGCAACCATCCCGAGCACGGTCGGGATTGCCGCGATCTTCAATTCGCCCGAAAGCTTTCGCTTGAGGCTCTTGATCTCCTCGCGCATGGCCCGCGTGTCGCCGACGATCCGACGCGCCCAGTCGAGCGTGCGCTCGCCCTCCGGCGTGAATCCCTGGAAGCGCGAGCCGCGCTGCACCAGCATCACGCCCAGGATCTCCTCGAGCTGCTTGAGGCCGGTGGACATCGTCGGTTGCGTCACGCCACAGGTCTCCGCGGCACGGCCGAAGTGACGCTCCTTGGCGAGCGCGAGCAGAAGTTCAAGCTTGTCGATCAAGAGAAGAGCCCCGTTTGGATTAACGATCTCCCGCGCCGTCGCGATCATCCGTAACACACGTCGGAGACGCGACAAATCCTGCCATTCCGGCCCGGTATCAACCCATAGCATATCCCTATCGATCTTCATTCCCTATCGCGGGATGAGACTGCTTTATTGATGTTCGGCGCGATTCCAACTCTCATACAGATCAACAAGAACATCGATGGAAACGTGGATGGCACCGGCCTATCAACCCTGGAGCGCTGAGCGCGCCGCTGAGATCATCGCCGAGCACAAGGCAATTGAAGGCGCAACGCTGGTGATCCTGCACGCGCTGCAGGATGAGTTCGGCTATGTGCCCGAGCCGGCTATTCCGATGGTTGCGCAAGCGTTAAGCCTCTCGCGCGCGGAAGTGCATGGCGCTTTCACATTCTATCATGATTTCCGCAAGGAACCGGCGGGACGGCGTGTATTGAAGCTGTGCCGCGCCGAAGCCTGCCAGGCGGCCGGCGGCGATGCGCTGGCCGCGCAGGCCGAAGCGAAGCTCGGTATAGCCTTCGGCTATACGACAGCCGACGAGCGCGTGACGCTCGAGCCCATCTATTGCCTCGGCCTGTGTGCTACTGCGCCATCCGCCATGCTCGATGATCGCGTGGTCGGCCGCCTCGATGAACAGCGCCTCGATGCCCTGCTCGCGGAGACACTGCGATGAGTGTTCGAATCTTCGTTCCCCTTGATGCCGGGTCAGTCGCCGTCGGCGCCGACGAGGTCGCAGCGGCGATGGCGCAGGCGGCGCGCGCGCGTGGCGTCGCCATCGAGATCGTCAGAACCGGCTCGCGCGGTCTCTACTGGCTGGAGCCGATGCTGGAAGTCGCAACATCGGCCGGGCGCATCGCCTTCGGCCCGGTGAGCGTTGCCGACGTGCCTTCGCTGCTCGATGCGTTCACCGCAAGCGGCCAGCATCCGCTGCGCCTTGGCGTCACCGACGAAATCCCATGGCTGAAGCGGCAGACCCGCCTCACCTTCGCACGCTGCGGCGTGATCGACCCGCGCTCGATCGACGACTACCGTGCTCATGGCGGCTATCGCGGCCTCCAACGCGCCCTCACGCTCGGCTCGGACGCGATCCTGGCCGATGTCACGGTCTCCGGCCTGCGCGGCCGGGGCGGTGCCGGCTTTCCGACCGGCGTCAAGTGGAAGACGGTGGCGCAGGCGCAGGCCGACCGCAAGTTCATCGTCTGCAATGCCGACGAAGGCGACAGCGGCACGTTCGCCGACCGCATGATCATGGAGGGCGATCCGTTCGTGGTCATCGAAGGCATGACCATTGCCGGCATCGCCGTCGGCGCCACCAAAGGCTACATCTACATTCGCTCGGAATACCCGCATGCGGTGATCGCGATGAACGCAGCGATCTCGGCCGCAAGGCGCGCTGGCTTCCTCGGCGCGAGCGTCGGCGGCTCCTCGCACGCTTTCGACCTCGAAGTGCGCGTCGGCGCGGGCGCCTATGTCTGCGGCGAGGAGACCTCGCTACTGGAGAGCCTGGAAGGCCGCCGCGGCATCGTGCGCGCCAAGCCGCCGCTGCCCGCGCACAAAGGGCTGTTCGGCAAGCCGACCATCATCAACAACGTGCTGTCGTTTGCGGCGATCCCCTTCATCCTCGACAATGGCGCCAAGGCCTACGCCGATTACGGCATGGGACGCTCGCGCGGCACCATGCCGGTCCAGCTGGCCGGCAACATCAGATATGGCGGCCTGTTCGAGACGGCCTTCGGCATCACGCTCGGCGAGCTCGTCGACGATATCGGGGGCGGCACGTTCACTGGGCGGCCGGTTCGCGCCGTACAGGTCGGCGGCCCGCTGGGCGCCTATTTTCCGCGGGCGCTATTCGACACGCCGTTCGACTACGAGGCCTTCGCCGCACGCGACGGGCTGATTGGCCACGCCGGCGTCGTCGTGTTCGACGACACCGTCGATATGGCCAGGCAGGCGCGCTTTGCGATGGAGTTCTGCGCCGTCGAATCCTGCGGCAAGTGCACGCCCTGCCGCATCGGTTCGACCCGCGGCGTGGAGACCATCGACAAGATCCGGCGCGGCGAGCGCGTCGAGCAGAACCTCGCGCTCGTCGAGGACCTCTGCAACACCATGAAGCTCGGCTCGCTCTGCGCGCTCGGCGGATTCACGCCCTACCCCGTCATGAGCGCACTGAATCATTTCCGGGAAGACTTTGGCCCGCTACCTGCCCGTATGCAGGCTGCGGAATAGGAGATCGTCATGTCCCTGATCCAGGAAATCGATTTCGGCACGCCGCCCTCCAAATCGGAAACGATGGTCACCCTTACCATCGACGGCAACAGCATCACCGTGCCCGAGGGCACCTCGATCATGCGCGCAGCGATGGAAGCGGGCACGCAGATCCCGAAACTCTGCGCCACCGACATGGTCGACGCTTTCGGCTCCTGCCGCCTTTGTCTGGTCGAGATCGACGGCCGCGCCGGCACGCCGGCCTCCTGCACCACGCCGGTTGGGCCGGGCCTCGTGGTCCACACCCAGACCGAAAAGCTGAAGAAGCTGCGCAAGGGCGTGATGGAGCTCTACATCTCCGACCACCCGCTGGACTGCCTCACCTGCGCTGCCAATGGCGACTGCGAATTGCAGGACATGGCGGGCGCGGTGGGCCTGCGCGATGTGCGCTACGGCTATGAGGGCGACAACCATGTTTTCGCCAAGTCCAACGGCGCGGCGAACGCGGCCTGGATGCCGAAGGATGAGTCAAATCCCTACTTCACCTACGATCCCGCCAAATGCATCGTCTGCTCGCGGTGCGTACGCGCCTGCGAGGAGGTGCAAGGCACCTTCGCTCTGACCATCGCTGGCCGTGGTTTCGACAGCCGCGTCTCGCCGGGGATGAGCGAGAGTTTCCTCGGCTCGGAGTGCGTGTCCTGCGGCGCCTGTGTGCAGGCCTGCCCGACCGCGACGCTGACCGAAAAATCCGTGATCGAGACCGGCCAGCCCGAGCATTCCGTGGTGACGACCTGCGCCTATTGCGGCGTCGGCTGCGCCTTCAAGGCCGAGATGCGCGGCGAAGAAGTGGTGCGCATGGTGCCTTACAAGGACGGCAAGGCCAACCGCGGCCACTCCTGCGTCAAGGGCCGTTTCGCCTGGGGCTACACGACTCATCGCGAGCGCATCCTCAAGCCCATGATCCGGGAGAAGATCAGCGATCCCTGGCGCGAGGTGAGCTGGGATGAGGCCTTCACCTTTGCAGCCGGCAAGCTGCGCGGCATCCAGGCCAAATACGGCAAGCAAGCCATCGGCGGCATCACCTCGTCCCGCTGTACCAACGAGGAAACCTACCTGGTGCAGAAGCTGGTCCGCGCCGGGTTCGGCACCAACAATGTCGACACCTGCGCCCGGGTCTGCCATTCGCCGACCGGGTATGGGCTTGCCACCACCTTCGGCACCTCGGCCGGCACGCAGGACTTCGACTCGGTCGAGCACACCGACGTGGTGATGGTCATCGGCGCCAATCCGGCCTCCGCGCATCCGGTGTTTGCCTCGCGGCTGAAGAAGCGGCTGCGCCAGGGGGCAAAACTGATCGTCATCGATCCACGCCGCACCGAGATGGTAGAGGCCCCTCACCTCACGGCGTTGCACCTGCCGCTCGTGCCCGGCACCAATGTCGCCGTTCTCACCTCGATCGCGCATGTCATCGTCACCGAGGGCCTCGTCGATGAAGCCTTCGTGCGCGAGCGCTGCGACTGGAGCGAGTTCGAGGAATGGGCCGCCTTCGTGGCCCAGCCCAAGAACAGCCCGGAAGCGACGGCGATCATGACCGGGGTTGATCCGAAGGACCTCCGCGCGGCGGCGCGGTTGTTCGCCACCGGCGGCAATGGCGCGATCTATTACGGCCTTGGCGTCACCGAGCACAGCCAGGGCTCCACCACCGTGATCGCCATCGCCAACCTCGCGATGGCGACCGGCAATATCGGCCGGCCCGGAGTCGGCGTGAACCCGCTGCGCGGCCAGAACAACGTGCAGGGTTCCTGCGACATGGGCTCGTTCCCGCACGAACTGCCCGGCTATCGCCACATCTCGGTCGACCCCGTGCGGCAGCAGTTCGAGGCCATGTGGAACGTCAAGATCAACCCGGAGCCGGGGCTGCGCATCCCCAACATGTTCGACGCTGCGATCGAGGGCACCTTCATGGGGCTCTATGTGCAGGGCGAGGACATCCTGCAGTCCGACCCCAACACGCGGCACGTGGTCGCCGCGCTCTCGGCCATGGAATGCGTGATCGTTCACGACCTCTTCCTCAACGAGACCGCGAACTACGCCCACGTGTTCCTGCCCGGCTCGACCTTCCTGGAGAAGGACGGCACCTTCACCAACGCCGAGCGCCGCATCCAGCGCGTGCGAAAGGTGATGACCCCGCGCAATGGCCTTGCCGACTGGGAGGTGACCATTGGGCTGGCCAAGGCGATGGGCTTCGACATGCACTACAATCACCCCTCCGAGATCATGGACGAGATCGCCGCGCTGACGCCGACCTTTGCCGGCGTCTCCTACACAAGGCTCGATGAGCTCGGCTCGGTGCAATGGCCCTGCAACGAGAAGGCGCCGGAGGGCACGCCTGTCATGCACATCGACGGCTTCGTCCGCGGCAAGGGCAAGTTTGTCGTGACCGAATATGTGCCGACCGACGAGCGCACCGGCCCGCGCTATCCGCTCTTGCTCACGACGGGCCGCATCCTCAGCCAGTACAATGTCGGCGCGCAGACCCGCCGCACGGAGAACGTCGTCTGGCACGGCGAGGACCGGTTGGAAATCCATCCGCACGATGCCGAGCAGCGCGGTGTACGAGATGGCGATTGGGTGCGGCTCGCCAGCCGCGCCGGCGAGACGACGCTGCGCGCGGAGATCACCGACCGTGTCGCGCCGGGCGTGGTCTACACCACCTTCCACCACCCGGACACGCAGGCCAACGTCATCACGACCGACTATTCCGACTGGGCCACCAACTGTCCGGAATACAAGGTCACCGCCGTGCAGGTCTCGCCGTCCAACGGGCCGAGCGACTGGCAGAAGTCCTACAACGAGCAGGCGCGGCATTCGCGCCGTGTCGCTGCAGCGGAAGCAGCAGAGTAACCGCCTTGCACGATCCGATCCGCACATTCGAGCGAATGGTCTGGCGCGACGGCCGCATCAGCGCCGGCACGCGCCAGATCGCCGAGGAGACGGCGATCGCACTCACCTACAATGGCGGCACCTATGTCGTCATGATGGGGACCCCGCAGCATCTGCAGGATTTTGCCGTAGGTTTCAGCCTCACTGAAGGCATCGTGCAATCCGCCGACCAGATCGAATCGATCGACGTCGTCGAGCTCGACGAGGGCATCGAACTGCGGATGTGGCTCGCCGCCGAAAACGCGGCGCGGATCAGCGAGCGCCGGCGCCGTATCGCCGGCCCCACCGGCTGCGGCATCTGCGGCCTGGAATCGATTGCGGAGGCGGTGCGGCCTGCCGCCATCGTGCCGCAAGGCCGCTTGTTCGCGCCCCACGAGATCATGGCGGCGATGGCCGGGCTCCCGCCGTTGCAGGCGGTCAACATCGAAACCCGTTCGGTGCACGCGGCCGCGTTCTGGACGCGTGCGCACGGTATTATCGCCCTGCGCGAGGATGTCGGGCGCCATAACGCGCTCGACAAGCTCGCCGGCGGCCTCGCACAGCAAGGCGTCTCCACCGCCGACGGCATGCTGCTCCTGACCAGCCGCGTTTCGGTCGAGATGGTGCAGAAGGCCGCCGCCATGGGCGCGCCGTTGATGGTCGCCGTCTCCGCGCCGACTGCACTGGCCGTGCGCATGGCGGACGTCGCCGGCATCACCCTTTGCGCGATCGCGCGCGCTGACGGGTTCGAAGTCTTCACCCACCCGCAATGCATCGCGGTCGAGACGGCCGTTGAGGAGCCCAATCGTGTCGTCGCCTGACAAGCTGGTCTACATGGCCAATCAGATCGGAAAATTCTTCCAGAACCAGGGGCACGACAAGGCCGTGCCCGGGATTGCCGAGCACATCAGAAAATTCTGGGATCCGAGGATGCGCCAAGCGATCTTCGCCCATCTCGATGCCGGCGGTGCCGGGCTCGATCCGTTCGTGCGCGATGCGATCGCGAAACTGAAGAGCGCCTAATTTAGCCGACCACGGCGGTGAACACGCGCCGCACCTCGGCCTGCGTCTCGCGCAGCCGCGCTTCCAGGGTGGAGAAATCCGGCGTGTCGCCTGCCCGGGCCATCACCCGCAGCAGGTCCTCACCTGAGGTGGCCGGGTTGAAATTGCCGCTGACGCAGAGCCGGATGATCTGCGTCAGGTCATGATAGAGCCGTCCTGCACCGCGCAGCACTTCGGCGTCCGACTGGGCGAGCACGCCAAGCCGCGCCGCGTTGTCGAGCACTGCGAGCGTGGCGACGTTGAGAATATCGGGCTTCTCGGCCGCGTGAACGAGTTGCAGGTACTGCGCGATGAAGTCGATATCGACCGTGCCGCCGGCGGCATATTTGAGGTTCCAGACGTCGTCCTCGCCCTTTTCCTGGGCGATCGCTCTGCGCATGTCGGCGACGTCGGCGGCGGTCGCAACCCGGTCACGAGGCCTGCGCAGCACGGCGCGGATGACCTCCTCGATCTTGTTGCGGAAGGCGGGCGAAGCCGAAATGACCCGCGCCCGCGTCAGCGCCATGTGCTCCCAGGTCCAGGCTTCGGTCTCCTGGTAGTCGGCGAAGGAATCGAGCCGCGATGCCAACGGTCCGGCGCGGCCGGACGGGCGCAGCCGCATGTCGATGTCATACAGGACGCCGTAATTGGTGCGAGTGGTGAACGCGCTGATCAGGCGCTGGGTGAAGCGCGCGAAATATTGCGCGCCGTGCAGCGAACGCTCGCCGTCAGAATCCGGCTGCTCGTGGTCGTAATCGTACAGCAGGATGAGGTCGAGGTCGGATGAGGCCGTCATTTCGCGGCTGCCGAGCCGACCCATCGCGATGATCGCGGTCTCCTGATCGGCAATCCTGCCGTACTGGCCTGCGAACTGGTCGGTGACGAGGCCATGCACGGTGTGGACGATGCCTTCGGCGACGTCGGCGAAAGCGGTGCCGGCCTGCTGCGCCGAGACGGTGCCGGAGAGGATGCGCGTGCCGATCAGAAACAGGCTCTCCTGCCCGAACAGGCGCAGGCGATCGAGAAAATCCTCGTAGGAGTCCGCATCCTTCAGCGTTGCGGCGAGCCTTCCGGACAGTTCCTTCTGGTCCGGCATGGCGCCGAAGAAACGCGGATCGATCAGACCGTCCATGATCTGCGGCTGGCGCGCGAGCATGTCGCCGAGCCGCGGCGCAGCGCCGAGGATCAGCGCCACCAGTGCGACCAGATCGGGGTTCTGGCTCAGCAGCGAGATCAGCCGCCCGCCACGCTGCAGCGCCTGCAGGAAACGGTCGAAGGCGGTGACGGCGTTATCCGGCTCCTCGGCATTCGCCAGGCCATTGATCAGGCCGGGCACGAACTCAGTAAAGGCGGTGCGCGTCGCCTCGACCCGCAGTGCGCGATAATCATCGGTCAGCCATTGCCGCACGGTGGTTGCCACCATCGCGGGCTTCTTGAAGCCGAGCGCGAGCAGATGATCGAGCAGGCGTTGGTCCTCAGGACCGGCGGCGTAGTTCACGTCGGGGAGTTTTTCAGTGCCGGCCGGATCGCCCTCGAATAGGCGGCTATAGTGCCCCTGGACGATGTCGAGATGGCCGACCAGGTCCTTGGCGAAGGCATCGCGGCTCTCATAGCCGAAGAAATTGGCGAAACGCTCGACCGCCTCCGGCTCTTCCGGCAACGAATGCGTCTGCTCGTCCGCGATCATCTGCAAGCGGTGTTCGACCCGGCGCAGGAATTCGTAGGCCGCGGTGAGCTCGTCGCGGGCGTCATAAGTGATCCAGTTGCTGTTGGCGAGCACGTTGAGCGCCAGCAGCGTCGGCCGCACCCGCAATTCCGGATGCCGGCCTCCTGCGATCAATTGCTGCGTCTGGGCGAAGAACTCGATTTCCCGGATGCCGCCCCGGCCTACCTTGACGTTATGGCCTTCGACCGCGATCTCGCTCTGGCCGCGATAGGTCTGCATCTGCCGCTTCATGTCGTGGACGTCGGCGAGCGCTGCGAAATCGAGATGCTTGCGCCAGACGAACGGCGCAATCTCGGCGACCAGGGCTTGGCCCGCCGCGAGATCGCCGGCGCATGGCCGCGCCTTGATCATGGCGGCGCGCTCCCAGGTGCGCCCTTCCCGCTCGTAGTAATGCAGCGCCGCATCCGTGGAGATCGCGACCTGCGTCGAGGCCGGGTCCGGCCGCAGCCTCAGGTCGACGCGGAACACATAGCCCTCGCCGGTGCGCTGCTGCAGGAGCCGCGCCATCGCCTGCGTCAGCCGCACGAAGAACGGCTGCGGCTCGATGTCCTCGGCCAGCGACGTTGCGTTGCGGTCGAAGAACACGATGAGGTCGATGTCGCTGGAATAATTCAATTCGCCCGCGCCCATCTTGCCCATGGCGAGCACGATGAAGCCGCTTCCCTCCTCCGGGCGTTCCGGATCGCTCGCCCTGATGCGGCCGCGCGCCACTTCATGGCGCAGCAGGAAGCGCAACGCCATCTGCACCGATGCCACCGCAAGATCGGTCAACGCCGCGGTGATCCGCATCACCGGCCAGACCCCGCCGATGTCGCACAGCGCGATCAGGAGAGCGGCTTCCGCCTTCATGCGGCGGAGCAGATGCGTCACCTCGCTCTCGCCGGCAGCGGTCCACACCGCGTGCGAGGTGTCCTCGATCAGCGCGCCAAGATGAGCCTCCGGCTCGCACGCCAGAATGCGGATCAGCCGCGCGGCGTCGGCGCGGGCCAGATCGAACAGATAGGGCGAGAACTCGGCCAGGCCGAGCAGGATCTTCCTCGCGTTGGCATGGCCAAGCAGCCCGGCCAGCGCAGCCGACTGCGCGGGCTCGATCTCGGAGAGCCAGTCGCCAAGGCGTTGTTCGGCTTTATCGGGAACGGAGACATACGGCCACGCGACGAAGCGGGCGGCGAGTGGATGTCGTTCCGCGTTTCCCGGCGCGGAGGCGTTCATGCCACCTTCTGTGGCACATCCTGCGTTTGGGCCGCAAGCCTCTCGCCAGTCCGCGCGGGAAGCACGAGCGTTGCGACCAGGCCCGGCTGGGCATCGCCGAGGCGCAGCTCCCCGCCGTGCAACGTTGCGACCGCATGGGCGAGGCTGAGGCCAAGTCCGGAACCGGGCAGCGTCCGGCTCGCTTCGAGCCGCACGAAACGCTCGACGGCGTGCTTGCGGTCGCCCTCGGGAATGCCCGGACCGTGGTCGGTGACGCTGAGCAGCACCCGGTCGCCTTCGCGCCTCGCCTCGATCACGATCTCCCTCGCCGCCTTGATGCCGAGCGGCTGCGCGGCGGCCGTGGGCTTGCCGTATTTGATCGCGTTCTCGACGAGGTTGGCGAGCGCCTGGCTGATCAATTCGCGGTTGCCGTGGATCGGCGCGGCTGCGGCCTTGACCGTCAGGGTCATGCCGTCGTCCTCGGCAAGCGGCTCATACAGCTCGTGGATGCCGTTGGCGACCTCGGCGGCGTCGAAATCGTCCATATTGCCGCGCGCCTGTCCGGACTCGGCGCGGGCGATCATCAGGAGCGCATTGAAGGTGCGGATCAGCCCGTCGGATTCCTCGATGGTGCGCTCCAGCGCGGCGCGGTAATCGGCTTCGCTGCTCGAATGCGCCAGCGCTTCTTCGGCGCGGTTGCGCAGCCGCGTCAGCGGCGTCTTCAGGTCGTGAGCGATATTGTCGGAGACTTCCTTCAGCCCGATCATCAGCGCCTCGATGCGCTCCAGCATCACGTTGAGGTTCGAAGCGAGACGGTCGAGCTCGTCGCCGCTCCGCCCCACCGGCAGCCGGCCGGAGAGATCGCCGGCCATGATGCGCTGGGTGGTGCCGGTCATGGCGTCGATCCGCTGCAGCACACGCCGCGACACGAAGATGCCGCCGCCGATGCCGAGCACGATGACGACCAGCAGCGACCATTGCCCCGCCTTGGCCACGATCCCGACCAGCCGCCGCCGCTCCTCGAGGTCACGCCCGATCAGGAGACGGAAGCCGTTGCTGAGCTCGCTGACCTTCACCAGCGCGCGGTGCTCGGCATTGTCGTTGTCGTCGAGCCGGCGGTAGTAGGTTTCCGACCAGCCGGTGGTCGCCATCACGCCGGGTGAAAGGGAGCCGACATTGCCGCCGACCGCCACGCCGTTCGGCGCGGTGATGAGATAGAGATTGGCCCCAGGCCGCAGCGAGCGATTGCCGACGGTGTAGGCCAGCCCGCGCAGGCCGCGCCGCAGGTAGATCTCGTTGATCTCGGATGCTTCCGCATCGACCGTGGCGGTGATCTGCTCGGTGATCAGCCGCCGCGTATTCCAGGCGAAATAGCCGAGCAGCGAGGCAGCGAACAGCGCGAACAGGAACAAATAGACAAGCGTCAGGCGAAACGCCGTGGTACGGATCAGTTTGCCGAACGCCGTCACGGCCTACCGGATGCCGTCGCGGATCATGTAACCGGCGCCGCGAATGGTGTGCAGCAGCGGCCGGTCGAATCCCTTGTCGATCTTGGAGCGCAGGCGGGAGATGTGCACGTCGATGACGTTGGTCTGCGGATCGAAGTGATAGTCCCAGACGTTCTCCAGCAGCATCGTGCGCGTCACCACCTGGCCGGCATGCTTCATCAGATATTCGAGCAGGCGGAACTCGCGCGGCTGCAGCGTCAACTCTTCCTTGCCCCTGGCGACGCGGTGGGAGAGCCGGTCGAGCTCGAGGTCGCCGACGCGGTAGACGGTCTCTTCCGCCGGCCCGCCATGGCGGCGCGACAGAACTTCGACACGCGCGAGCAGTTCGGCGAACGAATAGGGTTTCGGCAGATAGTCGTCGCCGCCGGCGCGCAGGCCCTTGATGCGATCATCGACCTGGCCGAGTGCGGAAAGGATCAGGGCGGGCGTGCGGTTCCCCTTCTCGCGCAGGGTGCCGATCAACGACAATCCATCGCGCTTGGGCAGCATGCGGTCGACGACCAGTACGTCGTAATCGCCGCTGTCGGCGAGCGCGAGGCCCTCCTCGCCGTCGGTGGCGAGATCGGCAACGTGCCCGACCTCGCGGAACGCCTTGACGAGGTAGTCGGCAGATTCGCGGTCGTCTTCGACGATCAGAAGGCGCATGCTGGGATTGGCACTGGAATTGGTGGCTGACGTCACCGGGCTGAGCTCTGTCACCATGGCGTGACTGACCTTCTCATGCAAGACGGGGAAACGCCCCTCTCGACGAAACAAAAAAGCGGGCGGCAAGGCTGGGGGACCTCACCGCCCTTAGGCCCTTCCGACGGAGGGGGGCGTATTCCACCGGAAGGTAACCGGAGGGAGCGAGCTTTGGACCCGCTCCCCGGAAAGCGCCGCGGCGGGGGCGACTGGTGCCGGCGACACTCTCCATCTCGTAATTTAGCCCTTGGCCAGCGGCACTGCCACGAAGCGCGACGAACCGCCGCTCTTCACGCGCATCAGCACGCTGTTCTTGCTGTCGTTGCGCGCGGCCGAGATCGCGTCACGGACGTCGTCCGCACTGGCAACGCTCTTGCCGCCGACTTCGAGGATCACGTCGCCTTCCTTGAAGCCGCGTTCAGCTGCGGCGCTCTTCGGATCGACGTCGGTCACCACGACACCCTCCTTGCCGGCGCCCGCCACGCTATTGGCGGGAGCAACCGTCATGCCGAGCTTCGGCACGTCGGTTCCGCGGCTGGATTTGCCCTTGTCCTGGTCAATGTCAGCCTTGGCCTCAACGGTGTTCGGCAACTGGCCGAGCGTGAGGTTGATGGTCTTTTCCTGACCCTTGTGCAGCACGTTGAGCTTCACGGCGCTGCCGGGTGCCAGCCCGCCGATGGTGCGAGCGAGCTCGCGGGCATCCTTGACCGGCTCGCCGTTGACGGCGGTGATCACGTCACCCGACTCGATGCCGGCCTTGGCCGCCGGACCGTTTTTCTGCGGCTCCGCAACCAGCGCGCCTTCCGCCTTCTTCATACCGAGGCTGTCGGCGATATCATCGGTGACGGGCTGTATCTGCACGCCGATCCAGCCACGGCTGACCGAGCCCTTGTCCTTGAGCTGGGCGACCACGCTCTTCACGGTGGAAGCGGGGATCGAGAACGCGATGCCGACGCTGCCGCCGGACGGCGAGTAGATGGCGGTGTTGACGCCCATCACTTCACCGGACACGTCGAACGCCGGGCCGCCGGAGTTGCCCTTGTTCACGGGCGCGTCGATCTGGATGAAGTCGTCATACGGACCGTTGCCGATGTCGCGGCCGGAGGCCGAGACGATGCCGGCGGTCACGGTGCCGCCGAGGCCGAAGGGATTGCCGACCGCGAGCACCCAGTCGCCGATCCGCGGCTTGGCGTCGGAAAGCTTGGCGAAGGGGAAGTCGGTGCGGCCGGAGACCTTGATCAGCGCCAGGTCGGTGCGCGGATCCGTGCCGATCACCTTGGCGGTGTAGGTCTTGCCGTCGTCGGTGGTCACCTCGACCTTGTCGGCTCCGTCGACCACATGGTTGTTGGTCACGGCATAGCCGTCAGACGAGATGAAGAAGCCCGAGCCCTGGCCGGTCACCGGGCCACGGCCACCGCGCGGACCGCGCAGGCCCGGAGGCATGCCATCCGGACCGCCGAAGCGGCGGAAGAAGCGCTCCATCGGCGAGCCCGGAGCGAACGGCGAGTCCTCCTTCTCGGCGCTGTCGTCCTTCGCCAATTTGTCGCCCATCGCGACCTTCACGGAAATGACCGACGGCTTCACGCGCTCGACAATGTCGGCAAAGCCTGTGGGCTGCGCGACCTTGCGAACTTCCTGGTTGACCTGCGCGTGGGCCGCGCTGGCGAAGACGCCAACCGGACCATGCGTGGGGCCGAAGCCATAGAGCGCGGCGCCAAGACCGCCGACCACGGAAGCCATCAGCGCGAATTTGCGCAGCGAGAACACCGAGCGCTTGGGCGGCTGGTGAGATGGAAAGTTCGAAAGATCGATGGGGCGTTCAGACATCCTAGTAAGTCTCCAACAGAAGGGAATTCGATGGTGCGGTCGCGAGTACCTGACCCGACGAAAGATGGGCCTTGCCGCCTTACGGCGCGCTGGCGAGGGAGTTAAATTTTTGTAATGTAGTTGCAGCCGAGCGCGCCAGAATAACGCAGCCGTTTCAATAGCTTAAGATCGAGGCTGGTCCGGGCCGGCGGAGGGATCGGAGGCCAATAATTTTTCCAGCCGGGCTTCCTCGTCCGCGGTCAATTTCATGAGGGATCCCTCACCCGGGTCCCCTGCCCTGCGCCGCCGGTTGCTGTAAACCCACAGCGCGATGCCTCCAGCCATCAGCGCCAGCGGCGGCAGCAGCCACAGCAGCAACGTATGCTGGTTGAAGGGCGGCTTGAGCAGTACGAATTCGCCGTAGCGTGCCACGAGGAAGTCGATCACCTGGGCGTCGGTGTCGCCGGCCGAAATGCGCTCGCGTACCAGGAGGCGAAGGTCGCGCGCCAACGGCGCATCGGAATCGTCGATCGACTGGTTCTGGCAAACCATGCAGCGCAGTTCTTTCGACAGTTCGCGCGCACGGGATTCCTTGGCAGGATCGGCCAGGATTTCGTCGGGCTGTACGGCGCGAGCCGGCGTCGCGGCCATGATTGCCGCCGCGAGCGCGAGGATGATGATGGCGGCGCGCTTCATCCGGCCGCCTGCAGGCTACGCGCAGCGCGTGCGGGCTTGGGAGCGCCGACGCGCAGGCGGCGGTCCGACAGCGACAGCATGCCGCCAAACGCCATCAGCACGGGTCCCCACCAGATCAGCAGCACGAGCGGCTTGTGGTAGATGCGCACGGCAATGCCGCCATCGGCGGAGGGATCACCCAGAGAGATATAGAGCTGGCTTGCGCCGCGCGTCAGCAGGGCCGCTTCGGTGGTGGACATGCCTCGCGTCGTGAATGCACGCTTGGACGGCATCATCGCCGGCAATGCCCGGCCATCAAGGCTCACCGCGAATTTCGCCAGTGTCTCCTGATAGTTTGGACCCTGCCGCTGCTTCAGCCCTTCGAGCTTCAGTTCGTAGCCTGCGACCCTGGCTACTTGATCGGGCTTCATGGTCGCGATGTATTCGCTGTTCCACGTTGTTTCGCAGACGACCCCGATGAGGGCGACGCCGAGGCCAGCATGGGCGAACGCGGTCCCCCACGCCGATCGCGGAAGGCCGCGCGCCCGCCGCAGCGAGACCGAGAGCGGAATGCGGAACAGCCCGGTGCGCTCGGCGATATCGCTGAGCGCACCCGCGATCACGAAGGCGGCAAGGCCGATGGCGAGCGGCGCCAGCACGGGACCGCCGTGCATCCACGCCCACATCACGGTCATCGCGACCAGCGCAACAATGCCCGCCGCGGTCAGGCGCTGCGAAGCCGCGAGCAGGTCACCGCGCTTCCAGGCGAGCAGCGGCCCGAAGGGCACAGCAAGCAAGAGCGGCACGAACAGCGGGCCGAATGTCAGGTTGAAGAACGGCGCGCCGACCGAGATCTTCTCGCCGGTCAGGACCTCCAGTCCCAGCGGATACAGCGTGCCGATGAAGACGGTGGCGCAGGCGGTGGTGAGGAAGAGATTGTTCAGCACCAACGCGCCTTCGCGCGAGATCGGCGCGAACAGGCCGCCCTGCTTGAGCTGCGGCGCGCGCAAAGCGAACAGCGCAAGGCTGCCGCCGACAAAGACGCACAGGATGAGCAGGATGAACACGCCGCGCGTGGGGTCGGTGGCAAAGGCATGCACCGACGTGAGCACGCCCGAGCGCACCAGGAAGGTGCCGAGCAGCGACAGCGAAAAGGTCAGGATCGACAGCAGGATGGTCCAGACCTTCAGCGCGTTGCGCTTCTCCATCACGAGCGCCGAATGCAGGAGCGCCGTGCCGGCGAGCCAGGGCATCAGCGAGGCATTCTCGACCGGGTCCCAGAACCACCAGCCGCCCCAGCCGAGTTCGTAATACGCCCAGTACGAGCCCATCGCGATCCCGAGCGTCAGGAAAATCCAGGCCACCAACGTCCACGGCCGCACCCACCGCGCCCAGGCCGCGTCGATCCGCCCTTCCAGGAGAGCTGCGACTGCGAAGGAGAACGAGATCGAGAAGCCGACATAGCCGAGATAGAGCATCGGCGGATGCACGGCGAGGCCAATGTCCTGCAGGATCGGATTGAGGTCCCGGCCCTCGATCGGCGGCTGCGCGATGCGCGCAAACGGGTTCGAGGTGAGCAGGATGAAGAGATAGAAGGCCGCCGCGACCCAGGCCTGCACGGCAAGAACATGCGCACGCAGCGAGACCGGCAAGTTGTTGCCGAATCCGGCGACCAGCGCGCCGAACAGGGCCAGGATCGCCACCCACAGCAGCATCGAGCCTTCGTGGTTACCCCACACGCCGGTGATCTTGTAGATCAGCGGCTTGGCCGAATGCGAATTCTCGAACACGTTGACCACGGAAAAATCCGAGGTGACGTGCAGCGCCGTCAACAAGGCAAACGAGGCGCCGACGAACAGCAGCTGTGCCAGCGCCGTCGAGCGCGCCAACTCCATCAGCGCAATGTCGCCGCGGCGCGCGCCGATCACAGGCACCACCGACTGGATCAGCGCCAGTCCCAGTGCAAGCACGAGCGCATAATGGCCGGCCTCGGCGATCACTTCGACGTTCCCTGTACCGGCTTGTTGGCGTAATCGTCCTTCCAGTGACCCTGCTTCTTCAGGGCGTCCGCGACTTCTTTTGGCATGTAGGTCTCATCGTGCTTGGCGAGCACGGTGTCGGCGCGGAAGGTACCGGAGGGATCGAGCATGCCCTCAGCGACGACGCCCTGCCCTTCGCGGAACAGGTCGGGCAGGATGCCCTTGTATGTTACGGGAAGATTGGCGCTGCCATCGGCAATGCTGAAGCTGACCATCAGGTCGTCGCCGCGCTTGAGCGAGCCCGGCTGCACCAGCCCGCCCAGTCGGAACCGCTTGCCGACGGGAATCTGTTTCTCGGCCGCCATCGTCGGTGTCGAGAAGAACACGATGGAATCGCGCATCGCGTTGAGCATCAAAGCCGCCGCCACGGCCAGCACGGCCAGCGAGCCGCCGATCATCGTCAACCGCCGTTGCTTGCGTGTCATGCCGCGCTCTTGGTCCCCTGCAAGATCATCCATCCAGTCCCAGATTCTTGAGCCCCTCGTTGAGTTGGCGCAAGCGCTCCGCGTCCTTGGCGACCGCCTGCCGCGCATTGCTCCCCGCACTCACCGCCTTCTCGCGCTCGCCCATCACAAGATAAGCACGCACCAGACGCAGCCAACCCTCGACATCATCACCGTTCTGCTTCAGCCGCGTTGCCAGCCGATCGACCATGCCACGCACCATGGCGTCGCGATCGGTCTCCGACATGTCCTTCGCGGCCGCCATCGTCTCGTTGGAGAGTGCCGGCGCCACGCCGCCGACCCGCGTGATCGCAGCCTGCACCAGCGGCCGCCACGACGCATC
Source organism: Pseudomonadota bacterium (assembly GCA_023432885.1). Lineage (GTDB taxonomy): Bacteria > Pseudomonadota > Alphaproteobacteria > Rhizobiales > Xanthobacteraceae > Bradyrhizobium. The sequence continues at coordinate 19,286 of JAEZEU010000247.1, forward strand.
TGCCGGCGCCTTCTCCAGCATCGCCCTCCAGATCGAGGCGGCGTCAGCCGTGCGGCCGTCCTGCTCGGCGGCAAGGCCGAGGAAATAGCTTGCCTTCACCTCGTCGGCATTCATCGCGACCGCGCGCTCGAACTCTGCCTTCGCCTCGCCGGTGACAACCCCGCCGGCGGCGCCGACCAAGGCTTCGCCGAGATCGGCACGGCGTTCGGAACTATCGCCGCCGTAGGTGATGGCGTTGCGCCAGGCGCGCACCGCATCGTCATAACGGCCGAGCCGCGCCAACACCGGCGCCAGCACGGTCCAGCCGCGGCCGTCCGCAGGATTCTTTTCCAGATGGGCTTCGACCTGCGCCACCAGATTGACCAACGGCTGCTTGCCGTCGGGCGCCTGCGAACGCGAGGCCAGCGGAAAATCGCCAAGTTGCGGCGAGCCGAGCGGCAGATAGAACGCCAGTGCCGCGAGCGGAAGTCCAAGCAGCGCGACAACGGCGACCGCACGGCGCAATGAAGCATTCGGCCGTGCAACAGAGGCGGCTTCCGCGCTGGTCGCAGCCAGCAAACGCCGGCTGATCTCGATACGCGCCTGCTCGGCCTCCGCCGCTCCGATCAACCCGCCGGCAAGGTCGCGTTCGACCTCCGCGAGCTGGTCGCGGTAGACTGCGGCCTCGGTGCCCCCGGCCTGGGACTGGTAACGGCGGCCAAGCGGCCACAGCACGGCGAACACCGCCGCGACCGTCATCAGCGCGAACACGAACCATGGACTCATCGGGGCGGGTTCCGGCAAAAATTACGACGCCTTCTCGAAAAGCGTCGATGAGCCCGCTTTATACTATCGGCGGCAGGCCGGGCAATTGACTTTTATCATGCTTTTCTTGGCGGAACTCTCGGGAAAACCACGCAAAATTCCCGCTGTCAGCCGATGCTGAAAGCCGCGCTCTCCGCGACGCCCGCCCCATGGCCGTTCAATGCGCGAAGGTAGTAGGTGCCCGGCTTGAACACGGCCGGGAGCCTGATCCGAACCGTGCCGTTTGGCGCTGGCGAGGTGATGCAGGCGACAGGTTCCGACAGCGCGATCCCGTTAACATCGACCAGCACCACCTTGGCGCCTATCATCAGATTACGGTAAGTCGCCGAAATAACCTGGTTCTCGAATTCTTTGAAGATGACGACGGAACGCATGCCGTTCCTTGAAAGAAATGGCGGAAAAGTATGCGATATTGGTATGTCGCTCACCCGAGCCAGTCAACCAAAAATTGTATCCGTTAAAATTGTTACTTGTGGCCTATCTTGGCCGCGGGCTTGCGATCGCCGACCACGGCGTTCTCCGCCGCCCGGTTCATCAGCGACGCATAGTCAGTGCCGAAAAGCACTTCGCAGAAGCGTATCGCCGCCTTCACCTGCTGTTGCCGGAACGTGCGCCCCTTCTCGTGGCGCAGCGACTGCACCAGGGCCTCGGTGGACTGTTCGACATAATGCTGCAGGTCGGAATAGGTGCGCAGCGTAACCTCGTTGATGGCAAGCTCGCTGGCATAGGTACGGCATACCGCGACGAAGTCGATAAGGCCGGCGGCTTCCTCGACCTCCGACGCGTCCAGCTTGGCGCCGGCTGTAATGTCCTTGTCGGCGCGCTGGCGCAGGATGCGGCGGACGCGGCCCGGAACGCTCTCGATCTCGGACTGCAGGGAGTTGGAGATTTCGGCGCGGATCGAGGCAAGTTGCCTGCCCCATGCGGAATCGTTACGCAGATCCAGCTCGGTGCGCAAGCCGCGCACGCCGTCGTGCAGCGTCTTCAGCTGATCGGCAATCTCGACAAAATGACCGCGCCTGATGTCGGTGCGCAGGCATGCCGCGACGAAATAGAGATCGTGCAGCGCGATGGTGACGGCCACGCCATACGGCGTGGCGGCAACGCGGATCTCGTCGTCCGATGCCGCCATCTTGACCGCGAGGCGGATGATCTGCCATGGCGCCGTCAGCCGCTGCATGACGAGCGACAGCGCGAACGGCAACACCTGCGGCGTCTGCAGCGACGGCACGTTGAGGGCGGCGACCGTGGACGAGATCTGCGACTCGCCGAACACGCGCAAATATGCAGGCAACTTGCCGTCCAGCGCCTCCAGCGCCTCGCACGCATGCAGCACCTCTCCGATCGCCAGCAAGTCCTCTACGACGTTGGGCGGCCCGACGCGCGAAAGCGCGCGATGCCGATCGTCACCATGCGCCGGCGAGGTCCTAAGGATCGCCTGCCCCGCGGCGAGTTGCAGCTTGCGCACCGCGGCCTCAACGCCGGCCTTGGCTCCGCTCTCGCGCGTCGCGCCCAATGCAGCCTCGAACTCACGCACAGCATCGACGGCACCCTCGCGAGCGAGCCATTGCCACACCGGCGCGAGCGAAGCGCGGCGGATCTGGCCGGGCCGGATCGGGAAATTACCGTCGACCAGAAACGGTTCCAGCGGACGGAACAGGAGCCGCGCCGGATCCTCGGTACGCGGCCGCAGGTCCTCCTCTTCGTCGCCGCCGCGCACGATCTTGCGCAGCTGCTCAAGCACGTACACCGCTACCGCGGTATCCTCGCCCCGCTCCAGCGCACGCTCGAACTCCCGCATCAGCAACGCCTGCGATTGCGGCGGCAGTTGCGCGAGGTATTCCCTCAGACGTTCGCTCGATGCCTGGTTCATGCGGCCGGACGTGAAATATTTGCTCAAAACGGACGGCAAGCGCCTCCACCGCGTATCATAGAAGCCTGCGCGTTAAGAAGTCGTTTAGCATTCGCTCGTGACCGGGGTCGGCCGGAATGTAAAATGCGCAGTGGCCGCAACCGCTTACACGCCCGGCAGCAGCAGTTCGGCGCGCAGGCCTCCGGCCGGAGCATTGCCAAGCGTCAGGCTGCCGCCATAGAGCGCGGCGAGATCGACCACGATCGACAGTCCAAGACCCGAACCCGGCTTCGATTCGTCGAGTCGCTGACCGCGCCGCGAAACCTGGGCGCGTTCCGTCTCCGACAGCCCGCGCCCGTCGTCGTCAACGATGATGCGCAGCCGCGCGCCTGCCCCGGGCTCGACCCGCGGTTCGACCAGCACCTCGACGAGCACGTGCGAGGCCGCCCATTTGCAGGCATTATCGACGAGATTACCAACCATCTCCTCAAGGTCCTGCCGCTCCCCGCGAAATTTCGCGCGCGGGTCCGCTTTCACCTTGATCGCGATGCCGCGCTCGCGATGAATCTTTTCCATCGTCCGCACCAGCGCCTCGATTGCCGGCGCCACTTCCGTCACCGTGACGACAGTGGTGATGCGCGCCGCGATGCGGGCACGCTCCAGGTGATGGGCGAGCTGACCGCGCATGACGTCGGCCTGCTCCAGCACCTTGTCGGCGAAGGCATCGGCGCGATGGGCGGCGGCCTCGTTGAGGATCACGGACAACGGCGTCTTGATCGCATGGGCGAGATTGCCGACATGAGTTCGCGCGCGCTCGACGATCTCGCGATTGGCGTCGATCAGCGCGTTGGTCTCGCGCGCCAGCGGCGCGATCTCGACGGGGAAATCACCCTCCAGCCGCTCGGCGCGGCCGGAGCGGATGTCGGCGATGGCTTCCGATATGCGCTTGAGCGGCGCAAGACCGAACCGCACCTGGAAGATGGTGGTCAGCAGCAACACGATACCCAGCGAGGCAAAGGTACCGCCGAGGTAGTAGTCGAAGCTGCGCGTCTCGTCGAAAATCTCGCTGGCGTCGCCAGCGACCGTGACCAGGAATTTTCCGTCGGCACCCAGATCGACCGGACGCTCCACCATGCGCAGCGTCTGGCCCTCGGGACCATCGACATAGCCGAGGCGGACGCCGGCCGGCGTCAACTCCGCACCGCTGTCTTCGAGCTTCGGCAGCTTCTTGTCCCACAGCGAGCGTGAGGCGCGCGTTTCCGCCTTGTCGGAATCGGTGCGCGTGATCTGCCAGTACCAGCCGGACAGCGGCAGCTCGAACAGGGGCTCGCCCAGCGACTGGAATTGGCGCTCCGGCGGCTCGTCCGGAGTTGCGACCTCGGCGATCAGCGTGCGCAGATAGAGATTGATGCGGCGATCGAAGGCGCGCTCGGTCGCCGCGCGATAGACGGACGACAGCACCACGCCCGTGAGGAGGAGGATCACCACCACCCACGCGGTCGC
>JAEZEU010000273.1 GCA_023432885.1 Pseudomonadota bacterium
TGGTGCGCTCGGAGGGACTCGAACCCCCACGATTTTACTCACTGCCACCTCAAGGCAGCGCGTCTACCAGTTCCGCCACGAGCGCTTGGGAGACCAGCCGTCCGCTGTTCGCGGCGCGGCCAAATCACGGCGCCGATGTAACAAATAGAGAATGGGGGTACAAGGCCCGCGATGAGCTTGAATCAGTGGAGATTTGGACTGGATCCGGACTTATCTGCTATCAGGCGAGCGCGGCAGCATCCGCTTGACTTCCACCGCGATCCGATTGCGGTCGACCAGCACCACCCCGCTCGCGATTGGCATGTTGTTCGCGAGGATTTTCACCTCGTCCGCCTCGGTGGAATCGAGCTCGATGATGGCGCCGCGGGACAACCGCATGACCTGGTGGATGGGCATCGTGCTGGTGCCCAGCACCACCATCAGATCGACGGTGACTTTATCGAGAGTTGACACTGCAGGACCGCCGAACCGGGACTAAATTGCAGGATTCCATTCCCTCGAACCTGACCACGTTATGGTTAGCCAATGGTTAATGACCGCCAAAGCCTTGATTTGACAACGTTTGCGGATCCCTCCGGGGGCCCGGCCGTCGAATGGCGGATATCCGATTCTCCCGTGCCTTATCCCAAAGCCGTCGCTGACATGGAAACGCGCGCCGCCGAGATCGCCTCCGGCCGGGCAAGCGAGATGGTCTGGCTGCTGGAGCACCCGCCGCTCTATACGTCAGGCACCAGCGGCAGGAACGCGGATCTGCTCGACCCCCGCTTCCCCCTGTTCACGACCGGCCGCGGCGGCCAGCTCACCTATCACGGCCCTGGCCAGCGCGTAGCCTATGTCATGCTCGACTTGAAACGACGCCGCCCCGATGTGCGCGCCTATGTGGCGGGGCTGGAGGAATGGATCATCCGCACGCTCGCCCGCTTCAACGTGCGGGGCGAGCGGCGCGAGGACCGCGTCGGCGTCTGGGTCAGGCGCCGCGACAAGGGCGAAGGGCATGAGGACAAGATCGCGGCGATCGGCGTGCGGCTGCGCCGTTGGGTCTCCTTCCATGGCATTGCGATCAATGTCGAGCCCGATCTGACGCATTTCTCGGCTATCGTGCCCTGCGGCGTGATCGACCCGCGCTACGGAGTGACGTCACTTGTCGACCTTGGCCATCCCGTCACGATGGCCGACGTCGACATCGCGCTCAAGCAGGCGTTTGCGGAGGTGTTCGGTCCCGCCGAGGCTTGCGCGCGTGAGATCACGACGTGAAATTCGGCGGATAAGCGCCAAAACAGATTTCAGAACTTCGATTGTCGCTAAGCAGCATTCTCAGTGCTGTGGGGGTTTATCGCCGCGGTTGCCGTGCTCGTGTGGCTTATTCGGCGGCGACATCCGACCGCGCATATTGCTGGGTTTCAAGCAGCTCCTGCAGTTCAAGGGACAGTGGCCGCTCACCAGCACCCGACGAGATTTGCAGCGCCGAAGAAGCGGGCTTAGCCCGCCTCCCGCGATGGGATCGCCCACCAGCGAAGCGCCCGCGGTTCACGCCGCGGCGCGTTGCGGCGGCACCTCCAGCTGGCTAGCGATGTAGCGCCGCTCCTGCGTCAGGCCGCCAAATCCGTAGGCATCGCTCTTGACCTCGTCGACATGCAGATATGTCTCTTCGTGCAGGGGACCGAGCAGCCCGGCCATGCGCTCGAATACGGCGGCCAGATAGGCCGCCTTTTCGTCCTTGGTGTTGGTGCCCTCGCTGACATGGATGTTGATCCAGTAGCTGGCGAGCTTCTGCTCGGCGAGCGATTTGCCGCCGGCGAACCAGTCCGCGGCATCGACGGATTTGACGATGACCGCGGTCACCTTCGGATCCTTGCGCAGGATCCTTGCGGTGAGTTCGGTGATGGCGGCAGCGATGCCGGCCTTGAGCGAGGCCGTCTCGCGCGCGGTTGAAAAGGTAACGGTAATGAGGGGCATTGGCGGTCTCCTGAAAGGTCGCGCGAAGAAGCGCCCAGTACAGCTAGACCGGCCTGCATCATCTTGGTAGCTTATCTCTGATCATAACAATGATAAGTATCCGTGATGAAAGCATGACCGCGCTGGACATCCCGACCGTAAAGGCGTTCCTTCTGGTCGCCGAACTTGAGAGCTTTACCCGCGCCGCCGAGGCGCTCGGCACCACACAGGCCGCCGTCAGCATGAAACTGCAGCGGCTCGAGAGCACCCTCAACAAACGCCTGGCCGAGCGCTCGCCGCGCGCGGTGCGGCTCACCGCCGACGGCGCCGCGTTCCTTTCCCCCGCCCGTGCGCTGATCGAGGCGCATGACCGCGCGCTTGCACCGGTGCAGACCATTGCGCCGCAACTGTCGCTTGGTATCAGCGATCACGCCGCCGGGCCCGAACTGGTGCCGCTCATCCAGCAGCTGGGCGCGGTTGCGCCGCAGCTCGCGCTTTCCGTCACGATCGGCTTCTCACGCGAAATCCTCGATGCCTACGATGGCGGCAAGCTCGATGCGGTGATCGTGCGTCAGGAAGGCAGCCGGCGCGGCGGCGAGAAGCTCACCGAGGACGGCTTCGGCTGGTTCGCAGCGCCGCGCTTCAGCTGGCGCCGCGGCGAACCGCTGAAGCTCGCGACTCTCGCGCCTCCCTGCGGCGTCCGCGCCATCGCGCTGCGTGCGCTGGACAAGGCGGGCATCGGCTGGAGCGAACGCTTCGTCGGCGGCGGCGTTACCGCGGTGGCCGCCGCAGCTCTCGCCGGCCTAGCACTTGCGCCACTGGCGCGCCGGATCGCACCGGCAGGCCTGATTGACATGGGCCCGGCGCTCGGCCTGCCACGGCTAGGGACATCGAGGGTGATGCTGCATTCACGGGTGAGCGACCCTGCCCGGCGTGCCGCCCTCCGAGCCCTGTCGGCAACCTTCCGCAGCGGGCCCGGATAGCCGCCCGCAACGCAAAATTGGCAAGAATGTTCCGTTTGCAGGAACGAAATACCCCTTATCTGCGTTATGAGAGAGCTTCAGGCAGGGTCTCGGATGCACGGAAAAGACAAACAACGACAACGCGACCTGTTTGAAAGCGAACGCAATTTTCGCCTGCTTGTGCAAGGGGTTGCGGATTACGCGCTCTACATGCTCGACCCGACGGGTGTGATTACAAGCTGGAACGCCGGGGGCGAACGCATCAAGGGTTATGCGCCCGAGGAAATCGTCGGCCAGCACTTCTCCCGCTTTTACACCGAGGCCGACCGGGCCAGCGGCAAGCCGAAGCGCGCGCTCCAGATCGCCCGTGAACAGGGCCGTTACGAGGAGGATGGCTGGCGGGTACGCAAGGACGGCACCTTCTTGTGGGCCAGCGTCGTCATCGATCCGATCTACGAGGACGGCGAACTGGTCGGCTTCGCCAAGATCACCCGCGACATGACCGAGCGCCGCGAAGCCCAGCTCAAGCTCGAGCAGATGCAGAAGCAGCTTGCCGAATCTCAAAAGCTCGATGCCCTGGGCCAGTTGACCGGCGGCGTTGCACACGACTTCAACAACCTGCTGATGGTCATCAGCGGCAGTCTCCACACGCTGAAAAAAGGTTTGGGAAACGAGCCCAGGACACAGCGCGCGCTGACGGCGATCGAAACCGCGACCAAGCGGGGCACCGCGCTGACGAGCCAGCTCCTCACTTTTGCGCGGCGTCAGAGCGTCAATCCGCAAACCGTCAACATTGTAGAGCGCATCAATGCGGTGCGCGAGGTGCTCCATACCGGAGTCGGCAGCGCCGTTAGTCTCGAATTCGACATTGCCGGCAAGATCCTTCCTGTCACCGTTGACATCGTCGAATTCGAGACCGCGCTGGTCAACCTCGTCATCAACGCCCGCGACGCCATGGCGGGCGGCGGCACGATCACCATTGCCGCCGATGACTACGGCGCAGATGGACGCGATTATGTCGCCATCACCGTCAAGGACACCGGCACCGGCATTGCGCCGGACGTGATGAACAGGATCTTCGATCCCTTCTTCACCACGAAGCCGATTGGAAAGGGCACGGGCCTCGGGCTTTCACAGGTGCACGGCTTTGCGCATCAGGCCGGCGGCACGGTGAAAGTAGCAAGCCAGCTCGGAAAGGGCACGGAGGTGGCTATCCTGCTGCCACGGGCACCCACCAGCCCGCAGCCATCAAAGGAGACCGATGTTGGCGCAAAGGAAGGCAGCGGTACCGTCCTGCTGGTCGAGGACAACCCTGACGTCGCCTCCGTCAGCGTCGGCCTGCTTGAGCAGCTCGGCTACACCGTGCAGCGCGTGGCGGATGCCGAGGCCGCGTTACGTGCGATCGAGCGCGACGGCTTCGACCTCGTCTTCTCCGACATCGTGATGCCCGGCAATATGGACGGCCTTGCGCTCGCGCATCGCCTGCGGCAAATCCGTCCGAAGCTGCCGATCCTGCTCGCGACCGGGTACAGCGACGCCGCGGTCAATGCCAGCGGAGAATTCCCGATCCTGCGCAAGCCCTATGAGATCCACCAGCTCAGCCAGGCGATCTCGCGCTTGCCGCGGTGAACATTTCCCTCGCCCTCCTGCCTCAGTATTTCGCGACCACCACCGTCAGCGGGTTGAAGTGATAGTTCACGCCGAACTTCACGAGATGCAGATGCTGACCGATCTTGTTCTCCGGAACGGCAAACTCCGCTCCAGTGCCGAAGGGGCCGCCCGTTGCGAAGCCGGTCGCAACAAGCTTCTGCTGGAACATTTTGACGTAGTCGTACTCGCCCTTGATCGACCAATTCGGCGCGATGGCATATTCCACGCCGGCACCGGCGACGACGCCGGTGTGGATCGCCTTGCTTGAAAGCGTTACGGCCGCGTCCGGCCCGGTCAGGGTGATATTGACGGTGTGTCGTTCCTCCGCAATCGCGACGCCTCCTTTTCCGTAGAGCAACAGGTTAGTGCCGAAGACAAAGCCGGCCCGTGCTGTCGCGAGCGCAAGCCAATCGATCTTGCTGTGGAGCACAAGGGTCTCGCTCGCGGCACCCACAACAGGCGCCGTAATGGAGTAGTTTCCTGCGATGCCGGTGCCGAGGATTTCGCCTTCGACGCCGAACACCAGGCTGCCGGCCTGCGCGTTGGCGCCGATGGTGCCACCGGCAAGCCAGCCGTCCGTCCTGTATCTCGGATTGTTGTCCAGCGGCCACTGCTGGTTGCCCCAGGCGTAACCACCTTGCGCGCCGATATACCCGCCGGTCCAATTCGTGCCTGCCGCCGGCGGGACCGGCGCGAACGACGGATCGATGGCGAGGCCGCCCCACCGGTAATTGACGCCGATCTTGGCGATGTGAATCGACTGATCGATCCGCTCTTCAAAATTGAGCGGAAGCGTAGTGGCGCCGATCGTACTCGTTCCGCGGAAATCAACGCTCCGCTCACCGAGATAGTGCATGTTGTATTCGCCGAAAAGCGACCAGTTGCCGGACAACGCATACTCAGTTCCGAACCCGAGCATCGGCGCATAGCGAACCTCGCTGCCGCTCGCGAAAATGGCGCTGCCCGGCGCGGGGAGCGTCTGAACGAACGAGGCCGAATGTTTCTCGTAGGCCGCCGTAAGACCAGCCTTGGCGAACACGAACCAGCGATCTGCGGCAAGGCCTGCACGGACCGCCACCGTCGCGAGGCCGTCGATCCTCGAGGCGCTATCGACCGTCACCTGCGCGCCAAGTGCCGGGCCGCCGATCGCGAAATGCGACGATCCGCCGATATCGGCCCAGGATCCCGACAGTTCCATACCGAACACGAAGCTGCCCAATTGCCTATTGATCCCGATCTGGCCGCCCGCCAGTGCGCCGCCGGCGATGAAATCAGCTTCCGGATGACCGCCCGGCGTCCAGTCCTTTGCGCCCCCACCATAGCCGGCATGCGCGCCGAAATAGACGCCACTCCAGTCGAAAGTAGCCGCAGCGATCGGCTTTGCCTTCACCGGAAGATCAGCCGCCATCGATGTCTCCACCGGCGGCAACGCGACGATTGCGGTTGCGGCCAGCCAGCCCCGAGCCTTGATGATGTTCATTGCCATTTTCCCGAAATGTGGTCCCGGGCCGCATCTTAGCCGCGGACAACCGAATATAATGTTGCCATAACGCAACAATAATCGGAAAATATCGATATGTTCCGAATATTATTCGACCTCAGAAAGCGCCCGTCGCCGCTAAGATGGCTTCAGCAAAGGACAATCCACGTTCCGGAAAGGCCGTGGCTTCCATTTGCACGGGAGGAGCCGCCATGGATGCAGCCGACAAGGCGTTCACGGGATCGATTCCGCAAATCTATGACCGCCTGCTAGTCCCGCTGATCTTTGCGCCTTACGCGCGCGACCTCGCCGCACGCGTTGCCCTTGAGCACCCGCGCCAGCTGCTGGAAACGGCGGCCGGCACCGGCGTCCTTACCCGCGCCCTCCGTGCGCAACTGCCGACCGAAACCTGCATCACCGCCACCGACCTCAACGAACCGATGCTGGCGCAGGCGAAAACCACCCTGCCCGATCCGAGCGTCGAATGGCGGCAGGCCGACGCTCTCGCGCTGCCATTTGACGACTCCGGCTTCGACGTCGTGGCCTGCCAGTTCGGCGCGATGTTCTTTCCCGACCGCATCAAGGGCTATGCAGAGGCACGACGCGTGCTCGCACCCGGCGGCAGGCTGTTCCTCAACGTCTGGGACCGTATCGAAGACAACGAATTCACGGACACGGTCTCGCAAGCCCTGGCAGAAGTCTTTCCGCACGACCCGCCGCGCTTCATGGCCCGGACGCCGCACGGCTATCACGATGCCGACCTGATCCGCAGTGACCTGCAGCTGGCCGGATTCAGCGGCATCAGCATCGATGCCATCGACCACGTCAGCCGGGCGCCATCGCCGCGCGAGTCCGCGGTGGCCTTGTGCCAGGGCACGCCACTCCGCGGCGAGATCGAGGGGCGCGGCGCGCCGGGACTCGAGGCTGCCACCGACCGGGCCGAAGCAGCATTGAGGCGGCGTTTCGGCAGCGGCCCGATCGAAGGACGCATGCGCGCGCTGGTGATCTCGGCGGCGCGATAGGCCACGCTCAGTGCTTTGCGACCACCATGGACAGAGCGTTGTAGCTCAGGTTTGAACCTCGCTCGTTATCGTCAATGAACACGAGAGTCTAAGGTAGTATGATGTTCTGTGGGCAGCCTTCTGGTGTCGCTGCTGACGCTGACTTACGGTCTCGACCTCAGCCTGGCCTCTTCCAAATTTAGCGCGGTCCCGGCCGCCAGGAGAGATCGTCGGACCACAGATAGATCGCAATCGCGGCAAGGCAAATCAGGAGGCCGATCCAGAATATCGGCGAGTGGTGGATGGGGCGACGATTGCGCTCCGGATTCGACTCCATGCGATTACCCGGCCTTCCCCTTGCTAGATGGTCGGCAGCACCGAAAACCGTTCGCCCTCATGGCGCAGCTTAAGCTGCTCTCCATCTGCCGATTCCCGGGTGACACTCTCGACCCGCGCCGATGGCGGGCCGTGGCGGCACAGCGCGACCATCTCGGCCACGACGGTAGGCGGCCCCGCAAACAGCGCCTCGACGCTGCCGTCCCTGCGATTGCGTACCCAGCCTTCCAGCTTGGACAGCCGCGCCTGGTGCTCGAGCCAGGCGCGATAGCCAACGCCCTGCACCCGGCCGCGGATCATCACCTGCTGGATCGCGTCGTTCATTTCTCTAGCCCGAGGAAGTTGTTGATCCGCGCCTTGACCTCGATCGCCCGTGGCAAACGCGCGGTCAGCTCGGAAGATGCAAGGCTCTTCAGATTCTTCGGCGGCGTTCCCTCGCGAAGCGCTTTAAGGGTCTCATAAACGGCCTGCGTCGCCGCGGCAAAAGGTGCATGGCCCTGCAGCGCGATCTTCACGCGCCGGCTGACGAGGAACGCGGGGTCGTCGAGCTCGCCCTGCGCATTGCCGAGTACGAGCGGCAGCTTCGTCGCGGCCGCAATGGCCTCAACCTCTTCCCGCGTCGTAAGACCGGTGAAGAACAGCGCATCCACACCGGTCGCCTCGTAGGCCTTGGCGCGCGCGAGGCACTCGGCAAAACCCGATGCCTTCGGCCCGCCGCCGCGCGTGCCGGTACGGCCGAAAATGACCAGCGAGGGATCACCGCGGCCGTCGAGCGCGGCCTTCATCTTGCCGACGCCCTCTTCCAGCGAGATCAACTGCGGCTCGGCGACGCCAAAGGCCTGCGGCAAAAGCGTGTCCTCGATGGTCAGGCCCGCGGCGCCGGCCGCCTCAAGCTCCTGCACGGTTCGGCGCACGTTGAGCGCATTGCCGTAGCCGTGATCGGCGTCGACGATCACGGGCAATTCGGCCGCGCGCGACATCCGCCGCATCTGCTCGCACAGCTCGGTGAGCGTGATCAGCGTGATGTCGGGATCGCCGAGCACGGCAAGCGAAGCGACCGAGCCGCCGAACATGCCGAGCGGAAAGCCGAGATCCTGCGCGATGCGGATCGAGGTCGCATCATAGACCGAACCCGGACGGACGCACACGCTCCCCTGCAGGATGGCGCGCAACTTCTCTCGCCGCTGACGGAAAGCCATGAGAACCTCAAATCGATGGCCTTGCTCGTCATTGCGAGCGAAGCGAAGCAATCCATTGTGCTGCAAGGAAATGTGGATTGCTTCGTCTCTAACGCACCTTGCAATGACGATAAGCCGCTAAGCGAACTCCAAAATCAGCGCGTCGACAGCAAGCGTGGCTCCGGGCGCGGCATGGATCTTCTTCACGGTGCCGTCGCGCTCTGCGCGCAGCACGTTCTGCATCTTCATGGCCTCGACCACGGCAAGCGTCTCGCCGGCCTTGACTTCCTGCCCCTCGTTGACGGCGATCGAGACCACCAGCCCCGGCATCGGGCACAAGAGCTTCTTGCCGGTGTCCGCGGCGGTCACGACCGGCATCAGACGCGCCGCGGTCGCCTCGCTCTCGGTGAAGACATAGGCCGAGACCTCGAAACCGCGATGCGCCAGCCTGAAGCCGTTCGGAATGAAGCGCACCTGCACGGCGGCTGGCAGCCCGTTGATGTTGCCTTGCCAGACCGCCTCGCCCGGCTTCCAGTTGGATTGCAGCAGATGCGGACTGACGAGCGCATCGCCCGTGCCGACAAACTGCACCAGGATGCCCTCGCCTTCGCGGGCGACGTCGAGCCCGATCTCGGCGCGGTCAAGCCAGACCGCGCGGCGGCGTTCGCGCTGCACGAGCCGGCCGGTCAACTGGCCGGAGATCTTCCGCTTGCGCTCGCCGAGCACATGATCGATGGCGGCGGCGACCGCGGCCAGCCTGCGCGCCACTTCGCCTTCCGGCGCATGCGCCGAGAAGCCCTTGGGAAACTCCTCCGCAATGAAGCCGGTCGAAAGCCTGCCCTCGCGCCAGCGCGGATGCTGCATCAGCGCCGCGAGGAACGGGATGTTGTGGCGGATGCCGTCGACATAGAACGCATCGAGCGCGTTCGACTGCGCCTCGATGGCTGCGGCTCGCGACGGCGCATGGGTGACGAGTTTTGCGATCATCGGATCGTAGTGGATCGAGATCTCCCCGCCCTCCTGCACGCCGGTATCGTTGCGGACGGTGATGCCATCATGGCTGGCTTCCGCCGGCGGGCGGTACTTCACCAGACGCCCGATCGAGGGCAGGAAGTTGCGGAACGGATCCTCGGCATAGACACGGGATTCCACCGCCCAGCCGGTCAGCGCGATGTCCTTTTGCGAAAGCGCAAGCTTCTCGCCGGCCGCGACGCGAATCATCTGCTCGACGAGATCGATGCCGGTGACCAGTTCGGGGCCGGGATGCTCGACCTGCAGGCGCGTGTTCATCTCCAGGAAGTAGAAGCTTTTGTCCTGGCCCGCGACGAATTCCACCGTGCCGGCGGAGTCGTAATTCACGGCTTTCGCCAGCGCGACCGCCTGCTCGCCCATCTTGCGCCGCGTGGCTTCGTCGAGCAGCGGCGACGGCGCCTCCTCGATGACCTTCTGGTTGCGGCGCTGGATCGAGCATTCGCGCTCGCCGAGATAAATCACGTTGCCATGCTTGTCGCCCAGCACCTGGATTTCGATGTGGCGGGGATCGACGATGAATTTCTCGATGAAGACACGGTCGTCGCCGAAGGAGGATTTCGCTTCCGCCTTGGCGAGGTTGAAGCCCTCGGCGACCTCGGCCCTGGAATGGGCGATGCGCATGCCCTTGCCGCCGCCGCCGGCAGAGGCCTTGATCATGACGGGATATCCGATCTCATCGGCGATCTTCACCGCATGCTTGTCATCCTCGATGACGCCGAGATAACCCGGCACAGTCGAGACTTTGGCCTTGGCGGCCGCCTTCTTGGATTCGATCTTGTCACCCATGGCCGCGATGGCATCGGGATTGGGGCCGATGAAGACGATGCCGGCCTTCGCCAGCGCGCGCGGAAAGGCTTCGCGCTCGGACAGGAAACCGTAGCCGGGGTGGACCGCCTCCGCGCCGGTCGACCGGCACGCCTCGACGATCTTGTCGATGACGAGATAGCTGTCGGCGGCCGCCGGCGGGCCAATGAACACCGCCTCGTCCGCCATCTCCACATGCAACGCGTCACGGTCGGCCTCGGAATAGACGGCGACCGTCTTGATCCCCATCCGGCGGGCGGTCTTGATGACCCGGCAGGCGATCTCGCCGCGGTTTGCGATCAGGATTTTCTTGAACATGTTCTTGCAGGCTTGAGCTTTTTGGCGGGCTTCTTCGCCGCCTGTGGTACAGCAAAACCAAGCCGAGGCAACGGTAT
>JAEZEU010000396.1 GCA_023432885.1 Pseudomonadota bacterium
GCCCGGTTCCGGTCGCGCTCATCTCGCTTGATGATATCGGCGAGCACCGCTGTCTCGTCCACGGTCTCGCCGCGCGCACGCGCCTCCAGCGCCCGCCGTCGCGCCCGCACTTGCGGATCGGCACCACAAATATCTTCACGTCGGCGTGCGGGCAGATCACGGTGCCAATGTCGCGCCCGTCGAGCACCGCGCCCGGCGGATCGGCGGCGAACTGTCGCTGAAAATTCACCAATGCCTCGCGCACCCTCGGAATGGCCGAGACGACCGAGGCCGCCTCGCCAATGCGCTGAGTCTTCAGCTCAGGGTGGCCGAATTTTTCCGGATCGAGCTCCATCGCAACGGCCACCGCAGCGGCCTCGTTGGTGAGCGAGACATCGGCATCGAGCAGCGCCTTCGCCACGGCGCGATAGATCACGCCGGTGTCGAGATGACGGTAGCCGTAATGATGGGCGAGGCGCTTGCCCAGCGTGCCCTTGCCGGAAGCCGCGGGTCCGTCGATGGCGATGATCATGAGCGCCATGTGTGACAGAGCGACCATCCGGGTCAAGGCCGGATGAGTCCCAATGTTCATCGCCCGGTCCGCAAGGCCAGCTCTTGAGGAGCTTGTTACGAAAACTCCGCCCCCAGCGCCTGCATCATCGGAATGAAGTCGGGGAAGGAGGTGGCGATGAAGGCGATGTCGTCCACCTTGACCGGCTTGTCGGCGGCGCAGCCCATCACCAGCGCGGACATTGCGATGCGATGATCCATGTGGGTGGCGACGAGGCCGCCGCCCGGCACATGGCCCCTGCCCTCGACGATCAAATCGTCGCCGACAATTTCCACCCTGACGCCATTGACGCGCAGCATGTCGGCGGTCGCGGCAAGCCGATCGGACTCTTTCACGCGCAGCTCCTGCAGGCCGCGCATGGTCGTGGTGCCCTCGGCGAAGGAAGCGGCCACCGCGAGCACCAGATATTCGTCGATCATCGAGGGCGCCCGCTCCGGCGGCACCTCGACACCTCGCAGCCTTGACGCGCGCACGCGGAAGCGCGCCATCGGCTCGCCGGCGTCGCCCCGCACTTCGCTCTCCTCGATGGAAGCGCCCATCTCGCGCAGCGTCGTGAACAGGCCGGTGCGCAGCGGATTGGTCATGATGTCCGACAGGACGATGTCCGAGCCGGGCACGATCAGCGCCGCCACGATGGGGAACGCGGCGGACGAGGGATCGGCAGGCACGACCACTTGGGCGCCATGCAGCTCCGGCTCGCCGGTCAGCGAGATCTTCCGGCCATGGCTGCCTTCCTTCACTGAGACGATGTCCGCGCCGAAATGCTTCAGCATCAGCTCGGTGTGGTCGCGGCTCGCCTCGCTTTCGATCACGGTGGTGACGCCGGGTGCGGCGAGGCCTGCGAGCAGCACCGCCGACTTGATCTGGGCGGACGCCACCGGCGTGCGGTAGGTGATCGGGATCGGATCGCGCGCGCCGTGCAGGGTCAGCGGCAGGCGGCCACCCTCGCGAGCTTCGCCCACCCTGGCGCCCATCAGTTCGAGCGGATCGAGAATGCGCCGCATCGGCCTCGAGCGCAGCGACGCGTCGCCATCGAACACCGCCGTCACGGGGCACCCCGCGACCGCCCCCATCACCAGGCGGCAGCCCGTGCCGGAATTGCCAAAATCGAGGGGAGAGGCCGGTTGCGCAAAGCCGCCGACCCCGACGCCATTCACTTTCCAGGCAAACGGGCCGGTCCGTTCCACCTTTGCGCCCAGCGCGCGCATCGATTTGGCCGTATTGAGGACGTCCTCTCCCTCCAGGAGGCCCGAAATCCGGGTTTCCCCCACGGCCAGCGCGCCTAGAATCAGGGCCCGGTGCGAGATCGACTTGTCCCCAGGCACACGCACCTGGCCTGCAAGGGGGCCGCTGGGGCGGGCTTCGAGGGGGGTCGCGGGGCCGGAATGGGTCAATAGGGGTCCTTTCTCGCGGGCGCAGTAACACATGCGGCAGACCCCGTCACCCCGGCCCAAATTTGCCCCCGGTGCTATTGACAGCGGCCCCTCAACTAGCCAAGTGAAGCTCCGTTTTTCAGACATTCCCAGGATCCGCACGTGGCCAAATCCGACCTCGGAACCAAGCGCATTTGCCCGACGACGGGTAAGAAGTTCTACGACCTGAACAAGAATCCCGTAATCTCCCCCTACACGGGCGAGGTCGTGCCGATCGCGCCGGTAGCGCCGCCGCGCGCGACCCGCGGCGCGGCCGCTTCTCCCAGCATGGCTGCCGACATGCCGGAGCCCGCGGAGGCCGAAGAGTTGGTGTCGCTCGAGGAAGCCGACGCCGAGGAGAACACCGGCAAGGTCAAGGCCGTCGTTCCCGAATCGGAGGACGACATCGAGGTCGACGAGACCATCGAAGGCGATGACGACGATGATTCGACCTTCATCGCCGACGAAGAGGAAGGCGACGAGGACGTCACCGACATCATCGGCGACGTCAGCAACGACGAAGAGACTTGAGATAAACTTCAAACTGTGTTTGAGGGTGCTGCTCCGCACGTAGCCCACGGTGTGCGGAGTGCATGATCCGGCAAAGCGGTATCCGGCTTTCCGGTCAGGTCATGCTAAGATGAGGTTAATGGGGCCATAGCTCAGCTGGGAGAGCGCTTGCATGGCATGCAAGAGGTCGGCGGTTCGATCCCGCCTGGCTCCACCACGCTCCGCCCTTCGGGCTACGCGTGGCGCAGCCACGAGTTGCCCGAAAATCGAAGCGTGGTGCCCGGCGAAGCCCGCAGGGCGAAGACGGGCTGACACGGCCTCAAATCTGTAGCCGCAAAGCAATCTTGATATAGTCTTGCCCGTCACACCGGGTTCGAGACGCGATGTGGTACGTCTACATCATCCGCAGCATCAATTTTCCTGATCAGGAGTACGTTGGAGCGACCGCTGACTTGAAACAGCGGATACCCGATCACAACGCCGGCCGATCAACCCATACAGCCAAGTTCAAACCGTGGAAGCTCGTCTGGTACTGCGCCTTCCCAGACAAATACAAAGCGCTAGCGTTCGAGAAATATCTCAAATCCCATTCCGGCCGCGCTTTCGCGAAAAAGCGCTTCTAGTCCCTAACGCCTCATGCCTCCACCCTCTCCGCCAGCGCCGCATTCAGTCTGTCGCGCAGCTGTTCCACTTCCTTCTTCAGCGCCGAAAGCTCGGCCACCGAACAATCCGATGCCGCGAGGATCGACAGCGGCAGGCTGCGCGCCTTTTCCTTCAGCGCCTCGCCCTGCGCGGTCAGCGCCACGATGACCTGGCGCTCGTCTTCGCTCGAGCGCGTGCGCTTCACGAGGCCCGCCGCCTCCAGCCGCTTGAGCAGCGGCGTCAGCGTGCCCGAATCGAGAAACAGCCGCTCGCCGATCTCCTTCACCGGCAGGCCGTCCTGTTCCCACAGCACCAGCATGACCAGGTATTGCGGGTAGGTGAGCCCCAGGCGGTCCAGCATCGGCTTGTAGAAGCGGTTGAAGGCGTGCGCGGTGGAATAGACCGCAAAGCAGAGCTGGTTGCCCAGCAGAAGGGGCAGATCGCCTGCTGATTTCCGAACCATCGCTGAACCTTCTCATCCATCTGGAATTGTTTGCACATTCTGG
>JAEZEU010000441.1 GCA_023432885.1 Pseudomonadota bacterium
GGCGCGCTATCCCCACGAATCAACAATGGTGCTAAGCTCGCTCCCGCCTTGGGGGGAGAGCATACGCGATCATGCCTGAAGGATTCCGTGTTTCCCCGGTTGGGGCGTTCCGGACGTGAGGGCGATGGGCGCACTATGATCCGTATTTCCACCATCTTCATCGCCGTCTGCATGGTGCTGGTCGCGGCCTCCCTCGGCCTCGTGCTCTATTCCTGGGCCGGGATCACCTTCTATGAATCCGCGCTGGTGGCGTTGACCGCGCTCACCTTCCTCATTCTTTACAACGCCGTCTCAATGCGGCTGCGCGACCGCACCGATGTCGGCAGCCAGATAGCCGACCTCTCCCGCGGCACCGCCGACCTCGCCCGCCAGGTGGCCGAATTCGGCCGCCGGCTCTCGGCCATCGAGGGCAAGGTGGTCTCGGCTAATTCCGCCGGCGCCGACCGCATGCAGGGCGTGATCGGGGAGATCAACGAACTCGGAGTACTGGTCAAGCAATTGGCTACCACGGTAGCAACCCACGAAGAGATGCTGGCCGCCGGCCCGCCCGCGGCGCCTCCGGCCGCCCCAGCGGGCTCGCCCGACCCCCGGCCCGTGCAATCGCGTGCGGAGACGGCCCGGTCCGCCTCGCCTGAACCCGTATCGCCTCCCCTGGCATCTGCTCCGCCGTCGCCCTCACGCAGTCAGACTCAGCTCGTCGCCGCGGTGAAAAGCGCCATCGAGGAAAACCGTCTCGACATCTATCTGCAGCCGATAGTGACGCTGCCGCAGCGCAAGGTGCGCTACTACGAGGCGGTGACGCGGCTGCGTGACGACAAGGACCAGGTCCTGGTGGCGGAAGATTTCATCGCTACTGCCGAGAGCGCCGGCCTGATCGGACGCATCGATCACGCCGTGATGCTGCGCTGCGTTCAGGTGCTGCGCCGGCTGATGGTCCGCAACAAGGAAGTCGGCGTATTCTGCAACGTGTCGGCGACCACGCTCACTCATCCGACCAATTTCGCCCAATGCCTCGATTTCCTCGAAGCCAACCGCGCACTGGCACCCTCTTTCGTCCTCGAGTTCAAGCAGGCCACCATCCGCGGTCTCGGCCCCACGGAAACGGAAAATCTCGCCGCACTGGCGCAGCGCGGCTACCGCTTCTCGATCGATCACGTGACCGACCTGCGTTTCGAGCCACGCGAGCTTGCCGACCGCGGCGTCCGCTTCATCAAGGTGCCGGCCTCGCTGCTGCTTGATCCGAAGCATAGCTCGAACTCCGACATCCATCCTTCCGACCTTTCCGACCTGCTCGGGCGTTTCGGGATCGACCTGATCGCCGAGAAAATCGAGGGCGAACGCGCGGTGGTGGACCTGCTCGATTTCGACGTCCGGTTCGGACAGGGCTTTCTGTTTGCGCCGCCGCGGCCGTTGCGGCCTGAGGGGGCATCTGCTACCGCCGGGGCCAGCACCACCAAGCCCCAGGAAACCAATGGTCCCGGCAAGCCGGTCCTGCCCGAAACTGCAGCCATCGATCCGCCGCCGCGCGCAACCGGCAATGCCGCGCTGGCGCGCCGTGCCGTCGGCCCGAACTGACCGCCCCTCATTGCCATGACCTTGCGTTTTGTCGAGAGGCTGCGCGAGGTCGTCGACGGCGTCGAGGTCGTGCTAAGCGATATCTGGGGCGTGGTGCATAACGGACTGGAGTCGTTCCCCGAGGCCTGCGCGGCGCTCCATGCCTACCGCCAGCAAGGCGGCGTCGTCATCCTCATCACCAATGCGCCACGGCCGGCTGACTCCGTGCAACGGCAATTGCGCAAGCTTGGTGTTGCCGACGAGACTTATGACGCCATCGTGAGTTCAGGCGACCTGACCCGACATTTCGTGGCGGATCATCCGGGCAAGAAACTGTACTGGGTGGGCCCAGAGCGCGACGGCTCGATCCATCGCGGGCTCGACGCCGTGGTGTCTGACCTTGACGGCGCCGACTACATCATCTGCACCGGTCTGTTCGACGACGAGACGGAATCCGCCGACGACTACCGGCCGATGCTGTCGAAGGCGCTCGCGCGCAAGGTGCCGCTGATCTGCGCCAACCCCGACATCGTCGTCGAGCGAGGCGACCGGCTGATCTATTGCGCCGGCGCCATCGCGGAACTGTACCGCGAGATGGGCGGCGAAGTCGTTTTCTACGGCAAGCCGCACCGGCCGATCTATGAACGGGCCATGGCGCTCGCCGCCGAGCGGCGCGGCTGCCCCGCGGAGCTGCAGCACGTGCTGGCCATCGGCGACAGCGTTCGCACCGACCTCACCGGCGCGCAAGCTTTCGGGATCGATTGCCTGTTCGTCACCCGCGGCATTCACGCCGAGGAATTCGCCGGTATCGATCAGCTCGATCCTGCGTCCGTGAAGGAGCTGTTCGCTCACCCGCCAAAGGCGCTGATCCGGGAATTGCGCTGGTAGTCGTCATCGCCGGGGTAGTTCCGGCCATCCATGCTTCGCGGCACCGAAAAAATGGATCTCCGGGACATCTGACGCGCTTCGCGCTTTCGCCCGGGCATGACCAAACTGAGAGACCGCGTTCTGGGCGCCCGCTTACGCCATCGTCATGTCAGGGAAGACCGCCTCGATCTTGGTCTTCAGCGTCGCAGCATTGAACGGCTTGACGATGTAGTTGTTGACGCCGGCCTTCTTGGCCGCGATCACGTTCTCGGTCTTGGATTCCGCCGTGATCATGATGAACGGCGTGGTCGCCAGATTGGGATCG
>JAEZEU010000442.1 GCA_023432885.1 Pseudomonadota bacterium
CCTCCGTCGTTCGTGTGATCTGCGTACGGAAGTAGCCGCAAGTTCCGCCGTCATCATCCGCGAAAGCGGATGATCCAGTATTACAGAGCAGTTGCGACAGAATCGAGAGGCCACGGCGTAATGGATACCCGCTTTCGCGGGCATGACGGGTTTAGACGCGAGGCGAGGCTTGCTAGATCACCGCAAACCGAACCGCACGCCGGCCCGCGCAAGGCCGCCGGACATGCCGATCGGCGTGCCGTCGGCGCGCCAGCAGGCGGCGCCGCTCAGCGTGCCGTCTTCGCCGAACTCGATGCCGTTCATGCCGCCGCCGACCGTCGACATTTCTACCACCTTGTGGCCCATCGAGGTGAGCTTCGCGCGCAGGCGCTCCGGCATCGCCGGCTCGACCTCCAGCGCGTTGCCCTCGGTCCAGACCCGCGGCGCTTCCACCGCCTCCTGCAGCGTCATGCCGTGATCGATCAGATTGACCAGCGCCTGCATGGCGCTCGGGAAGATGCGCTTGCCTCCGGGAAGGCCGAGCGCATAGCGCAGCTTGCCGTCGCGCAGCGCCATGACGGGCGACATCGAGGTGGTGACGCGCTTGCCCGGCGCCAGCGACAGCGCGTGCCCGGGCCGGGGATCGTAGAGGTTCATGTAATTGTTTGGAATGGTGCCGAGACCTGGAATGAGAATCTTGGCGCCGAACAGATTGTTGATGGTCTGCGTGGTCGCCACCACATTGCCGAAGCCGTCAGCCGCGGTCACGTGCGTGGTATGCGCGCTTTCCAGCTGCGCGATCCCGGCGGCCCAGGCCTGCGCCCTGGTATCGTCGATGGCGCCGCGGCGCTCGGCGGCATAGGCTTTTGACGTCAGCCGCTCGACGGGCACGTTGATATAGGCGGGATCGCCGCTCGCCGCCTCGCGATCGGCAAAGGCGATCTTCATCACCTCGGCAAGATAATGAACGGTCTGCGCCGTGCCGAAGCCGAGCGAGGCGATGTCATACCCTTCGAGGATGTTGAGCATCTCTGCGATGTGCACGCCTGATGCGGCCGGCGGCGGCGGGCCCATGATCTGCCAGCCGCGATAGTCAGCGCGGATCGGCTGCCGCTCCACCGTCTTGTATGTCCTCAAGTCCTCGTGAGCGATGAACCCGCCCGTTGCTTGCATGTAGTCCACGAGGACATTGCCGAGCAGACCATTGTAGAGCGCATCCGACCCGTGCTGCGCAATGTAGGCAAGCGTCTCAGCATATTCGGATTGCACCACGCGCTCGCCGGGTTTCAGCGGCACGCCATCGGGGAGATAGATCGCCGAGATCGGCTTGTCCTTCAGCATGACGGCCGCTCCATCGCGGATGCATTCATGCAGGTAAGGCGTCGCCGCGAAGCCGCGAGAAGCATATTTGATCGCGGGCTGCATCACATCGGCAAGGCTCATGGTGCCGAAACGCGAAAGCGTCTCGCACCACGCTTTCAGCGAGCCCGGTACGGCGACAGCCTTCGGCCCGTTGAGATTTTCGTCATCAACCGTGTCGAACACATCGTGCGGCGAACCGGGCCTGGATTTGTACGTGTCGGGCTTCACCGCTGAAGGCACCGTGCTCTGGCCGTCGATGAAGCGATGACTGCCGTCGGCGAGGCGGATATGCGCCATGCCGCCACCGATGATGCCGACCATCATCGGCTCCACGACGGTGAGCGCAAACAGCGTCGCAATCGCGGCATCCACCGCATTGCCACCGGCAGCAAGCATTTCCGCACCTGCGCTCGAGGCCAGCGGATGATTGCTCACCACCATGCCGCGGCTGGAAGAGGCCGGCTGTTTCTCGCATTGAAAGACGGTACCCGCGCGGTCGCGCCAATTTCCACCCATCGCATTTATTCTCGTCTGTGAAGCGATGGTCGCGATGTTCCCCGGCCTTGCGCGTACGGTCAAGCCGCCGCGGCTTTCCTCACGACGGCATTCGGAAACGTCGCGCAGAAACGCAGGGTGGGCAAAGGCGCGAAGACGCCGTGCCCACCTTTCTGGCTGCGCTTGTGAAGGTGGGCACGCTTCGCTTTGCCCACCCTACCGCATCGCGCGTCACTTCTGGCATTTCGGGCACCAGAAGGTGGAGCGGCCGTTCTGGTTGAAGCGGCGCACCGTGCCGCCGCAGCGCGGCGTCCGACACTTTTCGCCTTCGCGATCGTAGACCTGGAAGGAGTGCTGGAAATAACCGAGCTCGCCCGACGTCTGGCGATGGTCGCGCAGCGACGAGCCGCCGGCCTCGATCGCCTGGTTCAGGACGTTGTGGATCTCCTCCACCAGCCGCCGCGCTTGACCGGTGCTTTCGCCCTTCTTCGTCGCGAGCGTGGCCGCAAGCCTTCGCGGCGACAGATGCGCGCGGTACAGCGCCTCGCAGACATAGATGTTGCCAAGTCCCGCCACCACGCGCTGGTCGAGCAGCGCTGCCTTCAGGCTGGTCTTCTTGTTGTGGCAGGCGCGCGCCAGCATGTCGGCGTCAAATTCATTGCCGAGCGGCTCGGGGCCGAGTCCGGCCAGCAGCGGTTCGTCTTCCAGCTCGTTGCGGGCGATGATCTTCATATAGCCGAAGCGGCGCGGGTCGTTGAACACAACGGAGGCGCCCGAGGACATCCGAAAGACGACATGGTCGTGGGCGCGATCTTCGCTGCGCGGATAATGGAACTCGCCCGGCGTCGAGTTCGCCTCGCCCTTCAGCACCCGGAACGAGCCGGACATCCCCAGATGCATCAACAGCACGTCGCCCGAGGCCAGATCCGCCATCAGGTATTTGGCACGGCGGCCCAGCCCTGTGACGATCTGGCCTTGCAGGCGCGCGACAAAATCCTTCTGGAAGGGAAAGCGCAAATCCTTGCGCCGGGCCTCGGCTTTGAGGATTTTCGCGCCCTCCATGACCGGCTGCAGGCCGCGGCGGACGGTCTCGACTTCGGGTAATTCGGGCATGGCCTGCGTCAGGTGGTTGGTTCAGAGAATTCGATACGATTGTGGAAGGGATCGGTGATGGTCATGCTGATGGCGCCCCAGGGCTGTTCGACCAGTCCCGGCCGCGCGTAGCGGTACTTCTTGGCCGACAATTGCGCGTGATAGGCGGCAAGCCCGGTCATCTCGATCGTGACCTTGGCGCCGGGTGAACTGTCGCCGTGGTGCTCGCTTAACCGCAGCGGCACGTCACCGAGCGAGACCTGCATGAACAGCGGCAGGTCCGGCGCGAAGCGGTGCTCGAAATCGACCTTGCAGCCGAGAAAATCAATGTAGAACTCCCGGGCCTTGGCAATGTCGAACATCCGCAACACGGGGATGGTTCGCTTGAACTGAGGTGTCATGACAGCCTTGCAAATTAACCAACGCTGGCGTAGCGCAAACCGCGCGACGGCAACGCTTGTAGCGCGCTACTGCCGGCCGCGCTATGGTCCGGGCCGCGGAGCATGAGTGATGGATCGGACGGACCAAACCACGCATTTCGGCTTCAGGGACGTGCCCCTGGGCGAGAAGCAGACGCTCGTGAACCAGGTGTTTCACAGCGTGGCTTCCCGCTATGACCTGATGAACGACCTGATGTCGGCGGGCCTGCACCGGGCCTGGAAGGACATCATGGTCACCACGCTCGACCCGCCGAAGAGCGATGCGCCGTTCCATCTGCTCGACGTTGCCGGTGGCACCGGCGACATCAGCTTCCGCGCGGCGAAGGCTTCGGGCAACGGCTTCCGCGCCACCGTCTGCGACATCAATCTGGACATGCTGGAGGTCGGCCGCAACCGCGCGGCCGCGCAGCATCTCGATGCGCGCGTCAGCTTTGTCGAGGGCAACGCCGAGGCGCTTGCCTTTCCGGACCGCACGTTTGACGCATACACCATCGCCTTCGGCATCCGCAACGTGCCGCAAATCGATCTCGCTCTGAAAGAGGCCTTTCGCGTGCTGCGCCCCGGCAGCCGCTTCCTGTGCCTGGAATTCTCCACGGTCGACGTGCCCGGGCTCGACAAGATCTACGACTTGTTCTCTTTCCGCGTGATCCCGCCGCTCGGCCGAGCCGTGACGGGAGATGCGGATTCCTATCGATATCTCGTCGAATCCATCCGCAAATTTCCCAAGCCCAACGCATTTGCCGACATGATCCGCGCCGCCGGCTTTGCGCGCGTCAAATGGCAGAGCCTCTCGGGCGGCATCGTGGCGCTGCATTCGGGCTGGCGTTTGTGATCTCCGCAACGACCCACATCGCAAGGCTTGCCCGCGCCGGTTTCGTCTTTGCGCGCGAAGGCGTGTTCGGCGCCGTCGATCCGACCCTGGTGCCGCCGCCGGCGCAGCTTTTGATGAAGCTGGCGCGGCTGGTCGAGCGGCCCGGCGCCAAGCAAGGCCCACGGCTGGCGCGCGCGCTGACGCGGCTCGGCCCGGCCTATCTCAAGCTCGGACAATTTCTGGCGACGCGGCCCGACGTCGTCGGCGTTGCGATGGCGCGCGATTTGGAGAACCTGCAGGACCGCCTGCCGCCGTTTTCGCAAGCCGAAGCCGAAACCGCCGTCACCCAGTCGCTGGAAAAGCCCATTGCGCAGGCCTTTGCGAGCTTCGGCCCATCGGTGGCCGCAGCCTCGATCGCACAGGTGCATCGCGGCGAGGTGATACGCGACGGCGTGCATCAGCCGGTCGCGATCAAGGTGCTGCGGCCCAATGTCTCGGCGCGATTCCGCCGCGACCTTTCCGATTTCTTCTATGTGGCGCACAAGGCGGAGGCGCATTCGGCCGAAGCGCGGCGGCTGCGCCTGATCGAAGTCATCAACACCATGTCGCGCTCCGTCGCGATGGAGATGGACCTGCGGCTGGAGGCGGCCGCGATGTCCGAGATGGCGGAGAACACCCACGGCGATCAGGATTTCCGCGTGCCGGCGGTGGACTGGGATCGCACCACCCATAACGTGCTCACCATGGAGTGGATCGACGGCATCGCGCTGAACGACCACGCGCGTCTTAGACAGGCGCGTGTCGATCTGCCCGATCTCGGCCGCAAGGTGATCCAGAGCTTCCTGCGCCATGCGCTGCGCGACGGCTTCTTCCACGCCGATATGCATCCCGGAAATCTCTTCCTCGACCACTCCGGCCGTCTCGTCGCAGTCGACTTCGGCATCATGGGCCGGCTCGGCGTCGAGGAGCGGCGTTTCCTCGCCGAAATCCTGCTCGGCTTCATTACCCGCGACTATCGCCGCGTGGCGGAAGTGCATTTCGAGGCCGGCTACGTGCCCGGCCATCACTCGGTGGAGAATTTCGCGCAAGCGATCCGCGCCATCGGCGAGCCGATCCACAACCGCACCGCCGAAGAAATCTCGATGGCAAAGCTGCTGTCGCTGCTGCTCGAGGTCACCGGCCTGTTCGACATGCAGACGCGGCCCGAGCTGATCCTGCTGCAGAAGACCATGGTGGTAGTCGAAGGCGTGGCGCGCGGCTTCGATCCGAAGCTCGACATCTGGAAGGTCGCCAATCCCGTGGTGCGCGAATGGATCGAGCGCAATCTCGGCCCGGTCGGCCGCATCCAGGGCGCGATGGCCGGCGCAGGCGAGCTTGGGCGGGTGGCCGCCAGCCTGCCTGTCATGGCCGGCCGCGCGATGACCGTGCTCGAACATCTGGAGAGGATGGCACGTGACGGCGTGACGCTCTCGCCGGAAACCATAGCCGCCTTCAGCCGCGCCGAGGCCCGCAAGGATCGCTGGCGCACGGTGGCGGTCTGGATCATCGCGCTCACCTTTATCGCCATCCTCTGGGCGGTTCGACAGATGTGATTGCAAAGCCATCACATGCCTGCTAGCATTGCTAGCACAAGCCCTTAGCGCGAGGCCGTCCCATGGCCAATCTCACCATCCGAAAGCTCGATGACGCCGTTCGCGACGAGTTGCGGCTGCGCGCTGCCCGCAACGGCCGCTCCGTCGAGGACGAGGTGCGGGTAATCCTGCGCGAGGCGGCGCAGAACCAGGCGCAGCCGTCCTCCCTGCCCGCCCCTGCGGAGCGCGCTGGCACCGAGATCGGCGCCCGCCCCGCTCAGGTGACGCTGATCATCGGCGGCGGTATTGCCGCCTACAAGGGGCTCGACCTGATTCGCCGGCTCAAGGAGCGACAGATCGAGGTCCGCTGCGTGCTGACCAAAGCCGCGCAGCAGTTCGTCACCGCGCTCGCCGCAAGCGCCGTGTCGCATGAACGCGTCTACACGGACCTGTTCGACCCCGACAGCGAGTTCGACGCCGGGCACATTCGCCTTGCAAGGGACTGCGACCTGATCGTGGTGGCGCCCGCCACCGCGGATCTGATGGCGAAGATGGCGCATGGCCATGCCGACGACCTCGCCAGCGCGATTCTGCTCGCCACCAACAAGCCGATCCTGCTGGCGCCCGCGATGAATCCGCTGATGTGGAGCAACGCCGCGACGCGGCGCAACGTCATGCAGCTTCGCCGCGACGGCGTTCATACCGTCGGTCCGAATGCCGGCGAGATGGCCGAAGCGGGCGAGGCCGGCGTCGGCCGCATGTCCGAGCCGACGGAAATTGCCGCCGCCGCCGGGCACCTGCTGCGGCCGCCAAGACCCCGGCCGCTGGCCGGCAAGCGCGTGCTGATCACCGCAGGTCCCACCCACGAAGCGATCGATCCGGTGCGCTACATCGCTAACCGCTCTTCCGGCAAACAGGGCTTTGCCATCGCCGCCGCTGCGCATGCCGCCGGCGCCGACGTCGTGCTGGTGACCGGTCCGGTCGATCTGCGCGATCCCGCAGGCGTCACCGTGATCCGGGTCGAATCCGCGCGCGACATGCTGCACAAGGTGGAAGCCGCCTTACCCGTCGATATCGCGATATTCGCCGCTGCCGTCGCCGACTGGCGCGTCGCCAGCGAAGGCGCGCAGAAGCTGAAGAAGACGCCGGCCGGCATGCCGCCGCTGCAGCTGGTCGAGAATCCCGACATCCTCGCCACGGTATCGAAACTGAAGGAGAAGCGCCCGCCGCTGGTCATCGGCTTTGCCGCCGAGACGGAGCACCTGATCGACAACGCCAAGGCAAAGATCCAGCGCAAGGGCTGCGACTGGATCGTCGCCAATGACGTTTCGCCAGCGACTGGCGTGATGGGCGGCGACCGCAATACCGTGCATCTGCTGACGCGCGATGGCGCCGAGATCGATGTCGATTCCTGGCCGGTCATGACCAAGGAGCAGGTCGCATCCGAACTGGTGGCACGGATTGCCAGGCAAGCCGGAGCACAGCCGTGAGCGACAGGGTGAAAGTCGAAATCCGCCGATTGCCGCACGGAGAGGGCCTCGCGCTGCCGGCCTACCAGAGCGCCGATGCGGCCGGCGTCGATCTGCTCGCGGCCTTGCCGCAGGATGCGCCGCTCGTGCTCGCGCCCGGCAAACATGCGATGGTGCCGACCGGACTTGCGATCGCGCTGCCGTCAGGGTTTGAAGCGCAGGTGCGGCCGCGCTCGGGACTGGCAGCCAAGCATGGCGTCACCGTGCTCAATTCGCCGGGCACGATCGACGCCGATTATCGCGGCGAGATCAGCGTCATCCTGATCAATCATGGCGAGGCGCCGTTCGCGATCCGACGCGGCGAACGCATCGCGCAGATGGTGATCGCACCGGTGGTGCAAGCGCAGCTCGTGCCTGTCACCTCCCTGTCGGCCACCGACCGCGGCAGCGGCGGGTTCGGTTCCACCGGCCGATAGAGGTTCGACATCGCGCCGCCATGCAATTGGCGAGAGTTTTCCAAAGCTGCGACGCAATTTTCCACGGCCGGATTCGCGTTCACGGTCTGGACTCTTACCCCCCGAGTCACGTTGGGACTATTCTCTTTTTGATTCGGCACGGCGGGTAGCGCCGGGCCTGAAATCCTGCATTCAAGTCTAGCGTTCAAAGTCTAGCGTTCCCCTGGGGCAAATCATGTCGGGCGTAGTCGCGACGTTGCGTCGAACCCTGCTGTCGTGCACCTCACTGGCGCGCAACGGCCTGATGGGACTCGCCTTTTCGGCTTTCCTGCCTGCCGGCTCAGCAGCCGCCGCTGATTTCGCGATTGGCGACGCCATCGCCGAATGGCTCGATCTCAATCACCAGGAATTCGCCGTTCTCGCCACCGCGATGGCGCTGCTCGGATTCTCTGTGGTTTCCGCGATCCTGTTGATGCGCAACCGGACGCGCGCGGCCAGAGCCGAAGCCAAGCTGCGCGCGGAGATCAACGAATTAACGGCGCAGACCGACCGGCTTAGCGCACTCTTGTTCGCCGAGCCGCAGGTGCTGATTTCCTGGCCTGCCGGCGACGACCGGCCGCGGATTACCGGCGACATCTCGTTGCTGCTGCCGGAAGGCCTGCAGCAATCGCCGCAGCGCGTTCTCGCTTTCGGCTCCTGGCTGCCGCCGGAACCCGCGCTGCAGGTGGATCGCGCAGTCAACGCCCTCCGCGAAACAGGCGAAGGCTTTCTTCTCAACCTCGCAACCTCGGCGGGCCGCGCCGTGGAGGCGATGGGCCGCGCCGTTGGCGGGCAAGCCATTGTCAGGATTCGCGAACTCTCCGGCGTGCGCCGGGAACTCGCCGAATCCAATTTGCGCTACAAGACGCTGCTCGATGAAACCGAGATGCTCCGGGTATTTGCCGGCGCCGCACCCTGGCCGATCTGGGCCAAGGATCCGCAAGGCGTGCTGCGCTACGCCAACGACGCCTATGCCAAGGCGACCGAAGCCAACAGCGCCGCCGACGCGGTCCATCGCAATCTCGAACTGCTGGAAAGCGACCAGTGCGCGGACATGAACCGTGCACTCAACGACAATTTGACCTATTCGGCGCGGCTGCCGGTGGTGCTGAGCGGTGAACGCCGCACCTATGACGTGCAGGCGATGAAGTTTCCGAGTGGCAGCGCGGCGATCGCCATCGACGCCAGCGAAGTGGCTCAGCTCAAAGCAGCGCTGCAGCGGATGGCGGAAGCGCACCGCCGTACCCTCGACCAGCTTTCGTCCGGTGTCGCCGTGTTCGACGCCAACCGCCGGCTGGCCTTCTACAACGAATCCTACCGCCGGCTCTGGAGCCTCGATCAGGCCTTCCTCGACAGCCATCCCGACGATTCAAGCGTGCTCGACCGGCTGCGCGCCAACCGCAAGCTGCCGGAGCAGCCGGACTTCCGCGCCTGGAAGGCCAAGCTGCACGAAGCCTATCGCGCGGTGGAATCGGAAACCTACACCTGGTTCCTGCCCGACGGCCGTGCCATCACCGTCGTCACGACGCCCAACCTCGAGGGCGGCGTCACCTATCTCTTCGACAACGTCACCGAAAGCCTGGACATGGCGCGCCGCTTCGACGGCCTGATCCGGGTGCAGCGCGAGACGCTCGACAATCTCACTGAAGCCGTCGCCGTGTTCGGCAGCAACGGCCGCGCGCAATTGTTCAATCCGGCCTTTACCCGGATGTGGAAACTGTCGCCGGAGGCGCTGCCCGAACAACCGCACATCGAGACGGTGGAAGAGCTGTGCAGGCCGCTGTTCGACGATCCGCTGACCTGGAGCGCGCTGCGCGGAGCCATTACCGCGATCGGAAACCGCGCCCAGGTCGCGCAGAAGATCGAACGCCGCGACGGCAGCGTGCTGGAATGCATGACCATTCCGCTGCCCGACGGCGCGACCGTGCTGACCTTCCAGGACATCACCGATACCGAGAATGTCGAGCGCGCGCTGCGCGAGCGCAACGAGGCGCTGGAAGCCGCCGACCAGATGAAGGTGGATTTCGTCCACCATGTCTCCTACGAGCTACGCTCGCCGCTCACCACCATCATCGGCTTCGCGCACCTGCTCAGCGAGGCCTCGACCGGACCGCTCGAGCCGAAGCAGGCCGAATATGTCGAGTACATCACCAAGTCCACCAACGCCTTGCTGGCGCTGATCAACAACATTCTCGACCTTGCCACCATCGATGCCGGCGCCATGAAGCTGGAACTCGGCCAGGTGGACGTCCGCGCGGCGATCGAGGCTGCCGCGCAGGGCATTCAGGACCGGCTCGCCACCGATCGCATCGTGCTCGACGTCGACGTCGACCGCGACGTCGGCACCTTCACCGGCGATTGGTCGCGGGTCGTCCAGGTCCTCTATAACCTGCTTGCGAATGCCGTCGGCTTCTCGCCGCCCGGTTCGGTCGTGACCATCAGCGCGCGGCGAACCGACACGCACGTGGTGTTCCGCGTGGCGGATTCCGGACCCGGCATCCCGGCTGAGGCCCAGGACAAGGTATTCAACTGGTTCGAAAGCTATGCCAATGGCTCGCGGCACCGTGGCGCCGGACTTGGCCTGTCGCTGGTGCGCTCATTTGTCGAACTGCACGGTGGTGAGGTACGCTTCGATCCGACCGTCGCCAGAGGCACGACGGTCATCTGTGAGTTCCCGCTCGATCGAGCTGCCCATCGCCACGCCGCGGAATGACACCCCCCGCCACCTTCTCACTCGCCCTGCCCAACGAGACCGCTACCGCCCACCTGATGGCGGATCTCGCGCTGCTGACCGGCCCCGGCGGCGTCATCACGCTCTCGGGCGATCTCGGCGCCGGCAAGACTGCCGCCGCGCGCGCCATGATCCGCTATCTCGCGAGCGAGGACGATCTGGAAGTTCCGAGCCCGACCTTCACGCTGGCGCAGACCTACGAGCTTCCCTTGTTTCCCGTGATCCATGCCGACCTCTATCGCATCAACGATGCGGCGGAGCTCGAAGAGATCGGGCTGTCGCCGTTGCCCGAGGGCACCGTTGCGCTGATCGAATGGCCGGAGCGCGCCGCCGAGGCGCTGCCGCCCGATCGCATCGATATCGCGCTGAGCCACCGGCCCGCGCTCGGCTCCGCCGCGCGTGCGGCAGAGATCACGGGCTACGGCAAGTGCGCCGCCCAGGTCGAGCGGCTGATGATGTTGCGCAACTTCCTGGAAGGCGCGGGATTTGCCGAGGCGAAGCGCGTATGCATGGCGGGAGACGCCTCGATCCGATCCTACGCGCGCCTGATCCGCGACGACGGCGTGTTCATCCTGATGAATTCGCCGAAGCGTCCGGATGGACCGGCGATCTATGACGGCAAGTCCTACAGCGCCGCGGTGCATCTGGCCGAGGACGTCAAACCCTTTGTCGCCATCGCCAACGGACTGCGGGCACAGAACCTGTCGGCGCCGGCGATTTATCATGCGGATCTCGATTCGGGATTCCTGATCACCGAGGATTTCGGTACGGCCGTCGTGGTCGAGGGCGAGCCGCCGGCGCCGATTACTGAACGCTACGAAGCGGCCGCCGACATGCTCGCGGCGCTGCATCGCGAGCCGCTTCCGGATACGCTGCCGCTGGCGCCGCACGCCACCTATACCATTCCGCCTTTTGATACCGAGGCAATGCTGGTGGAGATCGGATTGATGCCGGAATGGTATCTGCCTGATCGCGGCAAGGAGCTCTCCGCCGATCTGCGCGAGCAGTTCGTGACCATGTGGCGCGAACTGCTCGACAGCAAGCTGGCAGGATCAGCGAAGACCTGGGTGCTGCGCGACTTTCATTCGCCGAACATCATCTGGCTGGGCGAGCGCGAGGGCATCAAGCGCATCGGCATCATCGATTTCCAGGATACGGTGCTGGGTCCGCCCGCCTATGATCTCGTCTCGCTGCTGCAGGACGCGCGCATCGACGTTCCCGAACAGCTCGAACTCGCCCTGCTCTCCCGCTACATCAAGGCGCGGCGCGCGGCCGACGCGAGTTTTGACGCCGCGGGTTTTGCCGAGCTGTATGCCATCATGTCGGCGCAGCGCAACACGCGGCTGCTCGGCACTTTCGCGCGGCTCAACCGCCGTGACGGCAAGCCGCATTATCTGCGCCACCAGCCCCGGATCTGGACCTACCTCAACCGCTCACTGGCGCATCCGGCGCTCGCCGATTTCCGACACTGGTATGCGGCCAACGTGCCGCCGCCCGGTTCCTGATTTACCGCCTGTTAGCCGAGTGCCCATAACCTGACGGCAGAGTGCCGCGCAGGCGATGCGGCCTGTCCGAGAACGGGAAACGAGTCATGGGGACCACGGCCGAGCGACGCATGGGCGAGCGTGTCGTATTCGAGCGGGGCTTCCCGGCCCAGATGATGGCCATTGACGGCACCTGGCGCCGCGAATGCGTCATGGAGGACGTTTCCGAGACCGGCGCCAAGCTCACGGTCGAAGGCTCCGTCGAGGGCCTGCACCTGAAGGAATTCTTCCTGCTGCTATCGTCGACCGGCCTTGCCTATCGCCGCTGCGAGCTGTCCTGGGTCAATGGCGACCAGATCGGGGTCAACTTCATCCGGCAGGGCGACAAGAAGAAGACCGCGCGCCGCGCCTCCGCCGAGGCCTAGAGGGCCCGTCGCACGGTCGTCATATCCGGCTATTATGGCCAGACGACCACACCCCCGGGCGAATCGGCGTGATATGGTCCGGGAAGTCCAATCGAGAACCCTTCCGACTGATGTCCGTCCATCCCACCAAAGCCATGGTCCTCGCCGCCGGCCTCGGCCTGCGCATGCGCCCGCTCACCGACAAGATGCCGAAGCCGCTGGTGCGCGTCGCCGGCCAGCCGCTGCTCGATCACGTA
>JAEZEU010000473.1 GCA_023432885.1 Pseudomonadota bacterium
GCCACGACCGTTCGCCGTATCGCGCATCTGGCGCGGATCGCGGTTACCGAAGCCGAAGTTCCCCATCTCCAGGGGGAGCTGAATGCGATGCTGGCCTTTGTCGAGCAGTTGTCAGAGGTCAATATCGACGGCGTCGAGCCGATGACCTCGGTGACGCCGATGGAGATGAAGAAGCGCGCCGACGTCGTCAATGACGGGGAGATCGCCGACGACATCGTGAAGAACGCACCGGCAACGGAAGGCCATTTCTTCCTGGTGCCGAAGGTCATCGAATAGCGTAGCGTTTTCGAGCGAAGTGGGTCCGGTTCGCGCGAAGAAAACGCGTCAAAATTGACGAGAAGCCCTATGTGTCTGCTCTGCGACGACGAAAATGCCTACAAGGCCTATATGGATTTCCTGGATGCCATGGAGAAGCAGGGCAAACAGGCCGATCCCGACAAGGCGATCGACGCCGTCCTGGACGCGCTCGAGGCCAATGAGCGCACGCGTCCCGCGCAGGACGACCCCACCAAAGACAAGACGCTCTCTCCGTTCTTCTGCAGCCCGATCAATAAATGACCGATTTAACATCGATGACCATCGCGGAGGCTCGTGAGGGTCTTGCGAAGAGGACGTTTACGTCGCGCGAACTGACGGATGCCCATCTCGCCGCGATGGAGGCCGCGCGCTCGCTCAACGCCTATATCCTGGAGACGCCGGACAAGGCCCGCGAGATGGCGCAGGCAGCGGATGCGAGGATCGCCAGGGGCGAGGGCGGGCCGCTTGCGGGAATCCCGCTCGGCATCAAGGATCTCTTCGCTACGAAAGACGTGCGCACCACCGCGTGCTCGAAGATCCTCGGCAATTTCGTGCCGCCTTACGAGTCGACCGTCACTTCGCAGCTCTGGCGCGACGGCGCGGTGATGCTCGGCAAGCTCAACAATGACGAGTTCGCCATGGGCTCGTCGAACGAGACCTCCTGCTTCGGCCCGGTGGTCAATCCCTGGCGCCGTGAAGGCTCCAACACTTCGCTGGTGCCGGGCGGCTCCTCCGGCGGTTCAGCCGCCGCCGTGGCGGCCTTGCTGTGCATGGGTGCGACCGCAACCGACACCGGTGGCTCGATCCGCCAGCCCGCCGCGTTCACCGCAACCGTCGGTGTGAAGCCGACCTATGGCCGCTGCTCGCGCTGGGGCATTGTCGCCTTTGCCTCATCGCTCGATCAGGCCGGTCCGATCGCGCGAACCAACCGCGATGCTGCGATTCTGTTGCGCTCGATGGCTGGCCACGATCCCAGGGACACGACATCGGTCAACATCGATGTTCCGGACTATGAAGCGGCGATCGGCAAGTCCGTGAAGGGCATGAAGATAGGCATCCCAAAGGAGTATCGCCTCGACGGCATGCCGGCCGAGATCGAAAAGCTCTGGAGCGAAGGCGCTGCATGGCTGAAGTCGGCGGGCGCCGAGCTCGTCGAAGTGTCGCTGCCGCACACCAAATACGCGCTGCCGGCCTATTACATCGTGGCGCCGGCGGAAGCCTCGTCCAACCTCGCGCGCTATGACGGCGTGCGCTACGGATTGCGCGAGCCCGGCAAGAACATCATCGACATGTACGAGAATACCCGCGCCGAAGGTTTTGGCGCGGAAGTGCGTCGCCGCGTCATGATCGGCACCTATGTGCTCTCGGCCGGCTATTACGACGCGTATTATTTGCGGGCCCAGAAAGTGCGCACGTTGATCAAGAAGGATTTTGAGGATTGCTTCGCCAAGGGTGTCACCGCGATCCTGACGCCGGCGACGCCCTCGGCCGCATTCGGCGTCGGCGAGAAGGGCGGCGCCGATCCGGTCGAGATGTACCTCAATGACATCTTCACGGTCACGGTGAACATGGCGGGCCTGCCGGGCATCGCCGTACCGGCTGGCAAGGACAGCCAGGGCCTGCCGCTTGGCCTTCAACTGATCGGCCGTCCTTTCGACGAAGAGACGCTGTTCTCGCTCGGCGAGGTGATCGAGCAGGCCGCCGGCCGCTTCCCCGCGCCAAAATGGTGGTGAGCATGGCGGATCTGAAGGCCAGCCTTTCGGACCCGCAGCCCGCGCCCGCGCTGGGTCCGCCGCTTGCGGCTCTGTGGTGGGCTGCCAGGGGTAACTGGGATCAGGCGCACAAGATCGTCCAGGGTGAATCGGGCAAGGACGCCGCCTGGGTGCACGCCTATCTGCACCGCGTGGAAGGTGACCTCGGCAATGCCGGCTATTGGTACCGCCAGGCCGGCCAGCCGGTGGCCAAAGACACGCTGGAAGCCGAGTGGGAGCGGATCGCCGCCGCGCTCGGCGAAGGAGGACGAGTATGACGGCAACCGGCGGCAAGTTGATCAAGGGCTCAACCGGCGACTGGGAGGTCGTGATCGGAATGGAAGTCCATGCCCAGGTCACCTCCAACTCAAAGCTGTTCTCCGGCGCCTCCACCGCGTTCGGCGGCAATCCCAACAGCCATGTCTCGCTGGTCGATGCCGCCATGCCGGGCATGCTGCCCGTGATCAACGAGGAATGCGTTCGCCAGGCCGTGCGGACCGGGCTCGGGCTGAACGCAAAGATCAATCTGCGCTCGGTATTCGACCGCAAGAACTATTTCTATCCGGACTCGCCGCAGGGCTACCAGATCAGCCAGTACAAGTCGCCCGTCGTCGGCGAAGGCGAGGTGATCCTTGAGCTGGAGGGTGGCAGGACCGCTACCGTCGGCATCGAGCGGCTGCACCTTGAGCAGGATGCCGGCAAATTGCTGCACGACCAGTCTCCGTCAATGTCCTTTGTCGACCTCAACCGGTGCGGCGTCGCGCTGATGGAGATTGTCTCAAAACCGGACATCCGCGATTCCGAGCAGGCCAAGGCGTATGTGAGCAAGCTGCGCTCGATCCTGCGCTATCTCGGCACCTGTGACGGCGACATGGAGAAGGGGTCCTTGCGCGCCGATGTCAACGTGTCCGTGCGCAGGCCGGGCGGGCCATTGGGTACCCGCTGCGAGATCAAGAACATGAACTCGATCAACTTCATCGGCCAGGCGATCGAATACGAGGCGCGGCGCCAGATCGAGATCATAGAGGACGGCGGGCAGATCGAGCAGGAGACGCGCCTGTTTGACCCCAACAAGGGCGAGACGCGCTCGATGCGCTCCAAGGAAGAGGCGCACGACTATCGCTATTTCCCCGATCCCGACCTGCTGCCGCTGGAATTCAGCCAGGCCTTCGTCGACGACCTCAAGGCGCATTTGCCGGAGCTGCCGGACCAGAAGAAGGCGCGCTTCATCGCCGACTTCGGGCTGTCTCCATACGATGCGGGCGTGCTGGTCGCCGAGCGCGAGAGCGCCGAGTTCTATGAGGCGGTGCTGACGAAGCTTTCCGACAAGAAGCGTGACGGCAAGCTGGCCGCCAACTGGGTGATCAACGAGCTGTTCGGGCGGCTGAACAAGGAAGGCCGCGACATCACGGGCTCTCCGGTCTCGGCGGAGCAGCTTGGCGCCATCATCGGCCTGATCGGCGAGGGCACCATCTCCGGCAAGATCGCCAAGGACCTGTTCGAGATCGTCTGGCAGGAGGGCGGAGACCCGCGCGCGATCGTCGAAGCGCGCGGCATGAAGCAGGTCACCGACCTCTCGGCAATCGAAAAGGTGGTCGACGAGATCATCTCGGCCAATCCGGACAAGGTGGCGCAGGCGAAAGCCAAGCCGCAAGCGCTCGGCTGGTTCGTCGGTCAGGTGATGAAGTCGTCCGGCGGCAAGGCGAACCCGCAATCGGTCAACGATCTCCTGAAATCCAAGCTCGGTCTCTGACGAAGCGCGCGCTCGGACCTCGCGCTTCGCCGTCGCATCGCTTCGCCTTATCTCCCTTTCATGGAAATCAGGTCGCGTGTGATGCGCGCGGGACGACGTTCGTGTTGCGAATCGACGCGCGATGATTCGCAACTGCGGTGTCGATTGGCGCGTGCGACCGAGCGATCGTGCCGGTGTGCACGAAAATATTTTTCTTGCCAAAATTCACGACTCGGAGTCCGCGAACAGCGCCGTTAACTACATTGCGCCCTTCGCTCAGGCTTTCATCGCGCGAAGAACGCGCTGAACAAGAATCAAAGAAATAGCTGCGGCACAGGCATTTCCTGCAAGTGCGAATGCGGCGATGCAGACATCCGCCGCGTGGTGATGCGCCCGCGTCGCTGCATTGTCGAAGGATGTGCGCGATGCGCTCGCATCACGTTGCGTCAACCCTTCCTTAAGAGGGACGCTGTTTTTTTTAATCGTGTTGCTGTATTCGGAATGACGTGCATCTCGATTCCCGAGTTGCACGCAGCAACTTAGAGCCATCTCACTACATTAGGAGGGCAACATGGCTAAGAAGGCGAAGAAGGCTAAGAAGGCTAAGAAGGCGAAGAGCGCAGTGAAGAAGACTGCGAAGAAGACCCGCAAGGTCTCCAAGAAGAAGTAACTCTCGTCTTTGAGAGGATGCCGGCGTCTCTGATGTCGGCGCGTCACGAGAGCCTTCGGGCGGCGAACTAGCGAAAGCAAGTGCTCCCCAAAGTGCTCTGGTCGACGAAAGAGGGTGTCGGCGAGACATCAGGTCAACGGCCGGATCGGAACTTCCTCAGCTGAGGATCGGTGCGGCAGAAGAAACGGTCTTTCTTCGTTCGGTGCGGGGCGCTCGCGTTCCGCAGTTTCATCCCGAGGCCTCGCGCCCAGGGGATGGGATCTGGTCCTGACGTGTTCGCCGACGCCCTCGTTCCAACCGCCGGGGATCGACCCGGCTTTTTTTATGCTCCGACATCGTTGGTACGGCAGCGCTCCCGGCAACGGGACATGGCGCTTGCGCTTTCTTTGCCGGCCGACGCCGGGCTAATGGACTTGAGCGGCCGAAGAACAGCGCGGCGAGGGCCTTGCGGCAATGGTTATCGTGGTCTCAAAGGCGACGGTAAATCGAATTTTGCGATCGCAGCGAAGTACCTGTGGCCCGGGCATTTTTTCGAGCGCGCCGCTGGCCGCCGGCCGCACGCGTTTACAGCCCGTTCATCGCGATACTTAAACTACCCTTCAAAATTGTTCGTCCATATTCGCCTCAACAAGCCGGCAAACGGCTGTGGGGAAGAGGCGTTTCACAGTTGGGCAGGGGCCGCACTCAGGGAGAGGGCGGCAACGACAATAAAGGGGAGACCAAACATGTTTCACGGGACATTGGACCTGGATGGCGCGGTGCCGGTCGCGGAGACCGCGATCCGGGATGTGCTGTTCGAACGCGGGCTTTACTGGGCGAGTGGACGTTCCGGCGTCGTCAATCTCGTCGCCGCCCACAAATGGTTCAACCTTGCCGCGCTGAAGGGCCGCTCGGATGCGATCGCCCTCCGCCGCGAAGTCGCCGAGCAGATGAGCGAGAGTGAAATCGCCGCCGCGC
The DNA here is from genome assembly GCA_023432885.1 of Pseudomonadota bacterium. Classification (GTDB taxonomy): domain Bacteria; phylum Pseudomonadota; class Alphaproteobacteria; order Rhizobiales; family Xanthobacteraceae; genus Bradyrhizobium. The sequence goes on from JAEZEU010000473.1 coordinate 5,408, forward strand.
TCAGTGAAGCCCGCGCCTGGATGACGGCGCACTGAAGGGCTTCCAACGGCACCGAAGGGTGGTTCGCTGCCGACGCAGATCTGCCGGACGGAATCGATGTCCCGAGCTGCCGCCCGCGGGATAGCCCCCGCATTGCCGGCCGCGTGCTTGCGCATCCTGGCTGAACCTTGCGGGCAATGAAAAATGCTTCAGCGATCCTGCGTGTCGCCATCCGGGACAGATCGGCCCCGACCACGAGGCGGTAGCGCCAGTCCGTCTTGACCGGTTGGCCCGGCTCTCACCCTTGCTATAGTGGCGAGATGTCGAAGCGATCCGCGCCTTCTTCCACCTCCGGCCGGTCCGGGCCCAGCCACCGGCTACTATCCGATGCGGTCATGGCCTTGCGTATGCAGCGGCCACAGGAAGCCGAGCGCCTGGCCTCGGACGTCTTGAAGTCCAATCGCCACGACATTGCAGCGACCGCCATTCTCGGGCGTGCACTGTTGATTCAGAACCGTGCCGCCGATGCAGCTGCCGTGCTGGCGCCGGCCGCGCGTCGCGCTGCCGATCCCGAGATCGAAACACTGCTGGGCATTGCGCTGTCCGCCACCGGACAAGCCGACGAAGCGCTCAAACAATTGCGCCGGGCCGCGGGACGCCGGCCGGCCTATCCGCCTGCCTTTCTCGAAGAAGCGGGCCTGCTTGCCCGAAAGGGACGCTTTGATGAAGCCGTCGCGGCGCTCGAAAGCGGTCTCGCGCTCGTTCCCGGCTCGATCGAGATGCGGATGGAGCTGGGATTTGTTCACCTCAAGCGCAACAACCGGGAAGCGGCCCGCGCGATGATGCAGCAGGCGCTGGAGGCGGCGCCCGGACGTCCGGATATTCTGGCAGCCCTCGCCCGGATCATGGCCATGGACGGCGAGTATGCGGACGCGGCCGATCATTTCAGGCGCGTGCTGGCGCAATGGCCGGCCGATGCCGTGTCACGCAATAATCTTGGTGTCTGTCTTCTGGAATTGGGGCAGCGCGAGGAAGGAGAAGCCAGCATCCGTGCCGCCGTGCGTAGCTCGCCACAGGTAGCCGGAATGGCCATCACGTCGCTTGCCTCCGCCTCGCATGGCCGTTTCTTTCTCAGGCCGAGCGCTGCCGCGAAGTTTCTGCAGCGGGAATGACCTGCCGGATCAGGAGACGCGATTGATGACTTCGAACAGAAGCTATCGCGGTCTATTTTAGGCGCGGAATTGCCGCCGGTAGACGCCCGTCTCGCGATAGATCGCGCTCGAGAGTTCGTGCGCTCGCATTGCTTCCTCTTTGGAGAGCGGCAAAGTGTGTGCAGCCCAGGTCTCGCGCTTGACCGGTATGCATTGCGCAACGGGCGTGCCTTTTGGCAGCACGCCGCTGAAGTTCATGTCGTGCCAGCGAGCCGGGAAATGAATCCAGTTGTCATGATAGCGATCGCTGTCGACAAGACCCGTCAGCGTGGTGAAGGGCAGGTCGAAGCGGTTGACCGGATGCGTGAAGAGCAGGGCGTAACCTTCGGGCGCCTCGATGGTCCAGAGATTGTGGAATTTGATCACGTAGCGGTCGGGTTCGGAAAGCGGGGTGCCTGCAACCTGGCTCGCATCGTGAAATCCGATTGGTGAGCGGACGTAATTGACTTCGCCCCCCGGCGGCAGGTCGTGATCCCAAGTGAACTCGCCGTTCTCCACCCTGACATCGCAGATCAGCGGGATAAGAAAACCGCTGGTCATGGCATCGACGAACGGGGGGCATCTCTTGATCGTCTCGCCGGTGTTGGCGGTGAGTGCATTGTAGGCTTGCGACGGCATCGACTTGTACCAATCGGGCAGACCGAGCGTGGCGGGCAGCGGGGGCGGCAGGATATCTTGCAGGCCGGCCGGACAGCGGAACGTCAGCATCTTCGAATCGTCAGATGCGCTCATAAGGGCGCTCCATGGTCAGGACCGGGAAACCCGGGTGAGAGACTCGCTTCATCGCGGCTGGCTGGCCCAGTCCGATTGTGAGCAGGTGGCTGCGACGGAGGAATTGCAAGCCCGCGGTAAGATACTGACATTACTAGTAAAGCTGGTCGATGCAACCGATGGCTTGATGCGGCTGCCGTCGGCGAGGGCTGGCTAGTCTAGCCTATGCAGCCAGACTTGGGGCACGAACGGCCGCCCATCAGCTCGATGGCATTGTCCCAGCCGTAAAGGCCCGGGGCAGGGCCAAGGCAGCGAGGCGCGCGGTCGCGAGCAATTGGTCCAGGCTATGTCCGCTTCGCGCCTTGGCAGAGAGCCCGGCCATGATGGTGGCGACGAAGTCGGCCGCGCGCTCGGCGTCCTTCGGATGACGAGCGGCGATGTAATCACGGATCACGCGCTCGGCCGCGAGATTGAAGCTCCGAGCTGCCTCGCGTGCCTCTGGATCGTTGCAGCGGATCCCCTCTAAAACGAGGCACCCGGTAGCGTTCGGATCGGCGGCATACCGCCGGGCTGCTTCCTCCAGCAATGCCGCCAAGCAGTCGGCCACGGGCCGGTCAGGGCGCAAGATGTCGCCAAGCGGGATTGCGCCTTTGCCTGCCCAGCGATCGAGAATGCGGGCATAGAGGCCGGCCTTGCTGCCGAAGGCGGCGTAGAAGCTGGGTGGATTGATGCCCAGCGCCTCCGTCACATCGGCCACGCTCACGGCGTCGTAGCCGCGAGCATGAAAGAGCTGCTGGGCAATGGCGACTGCCTCCTCCGGATCGAAGCGGCGGGGCCGGCCTCGCCGACGCGGATTTTTTGTAATCATTCCTACAAAACTCATTGATCCAGGCCACCTCGTAGTTATGTAGTGGTTCCTACATTAACTTCAAAGGAGCATCTAATGGCCGCGTTCGAGGGAAAGTCCGTTTTAGTTCTCGGTGGCAGCCGCGGCATCGGGGCCGCCATCGTGCGACGCTTTGCCACTGACGGTGCGGCGGTCACCTTCACTTACCACGGATCGCGCCAGGCAGCGGAGCGGCTCGCGGCAGAGACTGGCAGCACGGCAGTCCAGACGGACAGTGCCGATCGCGACGCGGTGATTGCGCAAGTGCGCGAGAGCGGTCCCTTGGACGTGCTCGTGGTGAACTCAGGCATCGGAATCTTCGGCGATGCGCTGGAGCAGGATCCGGACGCGGTGGACCGACTGTTCCGCGTCAACGTCCACGCGCCCTACCACGCGTCGGTCGAGGCGGCGCGGCAGATGCCGGCGGGAGGGCGCATCATCGTGATCGGCTCCGTCAATGGCGACCGCATGCCGGTCCCAGGCATGGCGTCTTACGCAGTGAGTAAGTCCGCTCTGCAGGGACTGGCGCGAGGCCTCGCGCGCGACTTCGGCCCGCGGGGCATTACGATCAACGTCGTGCAGCCGGGGCCGATTGACACCGACGCCAACCCGGAGGACGGGCCGATGAAGGACCTGATGCATAGCTTCATGGCGATCAAACGCCACGGCCGGCCCGAGGAGGTTGCGGGCATGGTGGCGTGGCTTGCAGGCCCGGACGCGGGCTTCGTGACGGGCGCGATGCACACCATCGACGGCGCGTTCGGTGCTTAAGCATCGGTAACGATTAGGGGCATATCGGCGCGGGCGAGGTTGGCAGCCACTCGCCCGGGCTGTCACCAGCGGTGGGCCATGCGCCAGAAAGCCTTGGCGAGCCTGGTCGCGGAATCGGGCCTGCGGCACGCGCAGCAACGGCTGCTGGCGCTGCCAAAGTGGTCGATTTCGTAATGGTGGCGGTCCCGCTCAAGCGAATCAATGACATGCCCGTGGGTGCCGCTGCCTCCGTGCTGCTCTTGCTGAGACCCGGCGGGACCAACAAACTGCCGATCTCCGGGAGTTTTCAGCTGATTTTCGCGAGCCCGGAAAGGGGTATTTGGCGGAGACGGAGGGATTCGAACCCTCGATAGGCCTTTACAAGCCTATAACGGTTTAGCAAACCGCCGCCTTCAGCCACTCGGCCACGTCTCCGTTACGCGTCGATATGCCCGACACCGCGGCGAGCCGCAAGCGACAGATGTAGATGTCACGCCCGGAGTGAAAGATGCCGCCGCGCCGGTACTCGGTGGAACTCGTCCAGAGTGTCAGTTACAGCCATCAACGATCATTGCGCCGCGAACGGGCTCGATTTTCGTCCTTTTTCGACGAGGACTGTCCGTCCGGCCCAAAAGTGCCGCCCGGACGGCGGCTCCGTGCAGCTGCCATGGAGAATCAACCGCGCGCACTTGGATTTCCTGTGTTCGGCACTTGATTTCGTCTGTTCCCCTGAGATCACGGTCCAGCGGTAAAATGGCGCGCCCCGGTGCATCTTCTTGGGAGAGAACATGTCGAGCGATGCCTATGGGCCTCCTGTCGACGGATGTTCGCCGGTGGCGACAGTGAGCTGAACCTGGTCAATCCTGCGGTATCGATGGTGCGTACAACCACAACCTTCTCTACCCGTCGATCAGGCTGTCCGGCGTTCACGTGGCGCACCACTCGTCGTTAGTTGCGACAAAAAGCTATCAGATCATTCCGTGCTGACGCCGCGGCGCAGGTCGGCTTCGATCTGCAGCTTCGTGCCGCCGCCGAAGCGGGCGCGATAGACCTGCAGGTTCTCCATGATCCGCTGCACATAATT
>JAEZEU010000504.1 GCA_023432885.1 Pseudomonadota bacterium
AGCAAGAAACAGGGCATCATCCGCGACGAGCGCGGTCAGGAACAGCCGGCCGACAAAGAACGGGCCCAGCGAGTGCAAAAGACAAAAGACGGGCCAACTCGCGGCTGAAGCCGAGGAGCGCGACGATTCGTGTGGGGACCGTTGCCAATACTGGCGGTGCTGGCATTCTTACTCGCCGGAAGCGTAGCGTTTGCTTATTTCGGGCTCAGTGAACCCGGCAGCCCGATGCCGCCGGAATTCTTCGGCGCTCTCATTGCCTGTTCGGTTTTCTCCCTGCTCGTCGGGACCGGGCTGATGGCACTCCTTTTCTACAGCCACCGCAAAGGTTACGACGAGCCGCCACGGGTGCTGCCGCCGCGATGATCGGGCGCGCCCCGCTGAATTTCCCGCGAATCCTGAATGGCTGGAACACTTTGTCGTGGCGCCTGTTGAGAGTGTTCGCCCCAACCACAGGAGTTGACCATGAAGAAACTGATGATCGCCTCCGTTTGCATCCTTGCGCTGTCCACGGGCGGCGCCTTCGCGCAAATGCAGCCGGCACCGGGTGCCTCGAGTCAAGGCAATGTCGGGCCAGGCGCAACCGGTGCCACCACCAGCAAGCATATGAACGCGCCCAAGTATCACGGGAAGCACATGAAGAAGGGCACGACCACCGGCATGGGCTCGGGCTCTGCACACACCAGGAAGAGCATGTCCGCCAGTCCCTCCAGTTCGGGAAATGTCGGGCCCGGCACAAACAACAATTCGGGTCCGCAACCCGGCGGGCGATAACGAGCGTCGGTATTTCGCCGGCGGCAGAAGGGAGATTGGAATGGGACTGGCTCAATACGCGGTCGTGCCGTTGCGCGAGCAGTGGGGCGTGCTGCACGACGGCGACGTCAATGGCGAATATGCGACCAAGGAGGCCGCGTTCGAAGCGGCCGTCTCCGCAGCGTCGCTGGCGATGCAGCAGGGACACGAGGTTCACGTCAGCGTGCCCGCGCGCAACGAAGGCAAGGCCGATCCGTCCCACTGACAGGCCGCGAAGGATTGCTGTCCCCACGGTTATGGCTCTCGCCGCGTCGCGGGAGGCGATTGGGAGGGCGGAGCCTGTGAGGCGGGCTCGCCCTGATGCTGTGCGTGTTGCAGCTGCTCCTTGCCTTCCCGTACCAGAAGGTCATCGCCGATCATCTCGCCGATGATTTGCTTGGTGAAGCCTTGGGCCTTCTCTCTGACAGGGTTCATGACGAACTCACTAATCCGTGGGGCGGCGTCCGGTCCGCCTGTTCAGCGGTTCGGCAGGCGGACGTCGCAGCGCTTCCGGCAGGTAATGCTCGTTGGGATCGGGCACCGCTTCGTGACGAACATCCGCGCCGGTCTGGGCACACTCATGGGGGGTCTGGTTCTCTCGAAAATGGCGCTTCACATCGACGCCCCCGACGGGATCGTTCACGCCGTGCTGGATATCCCGGTAATCGGTCATTGCTGATCTCCAGTGGGTGTCAGTCGAGACAACGACGCGCAGTCACGTGGCGTTCCGGCGGAACTTCAGCCGTGCTCGGCCGGTTGAACTCGGGTCAAGGAGGAGAGGCGGATGCTGGAGGAGAAGCTGAAAGAAGCCATCGTTGCCGAGCTGAGGCGACAAGCCGCCAATCAGCCGCAGAGCCTGCGTGTCGAGAGTTCCCCCGATCTCGTCGTCAACGGCAAGGTCGATGGATGCGCTGGTGATGGTGGTTGCCGGGTCGGTCGCAGGCGGCCCTTAGCGCTGAGCAGCAGCCCTAGGATATAAGCCGGACATCTATGTAACGGCGTCCGACCAGCTTCAGCCCGCCTTCGGGCCGGAAGCCAGCCGAGAAATGGTGGCCCCTCCCGGTACCCGGCGCTGGGACCATTCCTTGTCCGCTACCGCGGCGGCCGCAAGCCAGGTGAGGAGAGCCACTCGTTGATGTGAGCAGCCGCCTCCGCCTCGCGCGCCTTCTTCAGCAGCAAGTCACGTTGCGTGCTGTCAGGCAAGGTCTTTGCTTCTGTCTTGGCACGCTCGGCTTGCTGAGCCAGACGTTCTTCAAGTGGAATAGTCTGCTTGAAACGCCGTCGTTGCATGGCGTGCTCCTTTGGCCGTTACATTGGCGGGAGCTCGACCGGTCTCTCTGTCACCGCTGCCCTATGATCTGCGATGATAAAAAACCATGCGCCTCATTTGGCAAATCCGCTAGCGGAAAATTTTTTCCTGCGTCGGTACGAACGAGGAGACGCGCGAGAACTGATGGGGCGCTTGCGTCAATTGTCAGCAACCGTGCACTCACGAGGTAATTTGATGCAGCTGAGAGCGGCGGGATTGAAGAACAGGTCCCACTTCCGACGCAGCGGCGACGCAACACGTTTTCGTTATTGCGATGCACTGAAGCGTTTGACGTGCTGATGAAATTCTCCGGCAGCTTTCAAGGGGCAACTTTAGGCTGGCTCGATCTCCACTCGAAGAGCTATCGCAGGATCGAGCTCAGCGAGCAATGCGAGGCGCCGAGCTCATCGAGGTTGCGGCGACGGACGCGGCCGGATCTCGGCATCGAGCTGATCGATCCTGCGGCGGGGGCCGGGTTCTTGGGAGATTGAGCTGGGTCAAGCCGAAGGCCGCAACATGGTCTAAAATAAACTTGGATAAACCCGGCTTCGGACAATCGGCTCCAAATCCCCGTTTTGGCGGAATCGTGATCTCCTGCGCGTTTGCGGTTTGCTTTCGGACGTGGGAAACTGAAGTGATGAGGCGACTGCTTAATCTTCTGATCGCGCTGAGCGTGACGGCGGGACTGGTGTCTGTGCCGTTCGCAGCGCCGGCGGTTGCCAAGCCGCATCACCTTGCGGGCGGTGTGATGCACGCGATGGATGGCGACACGCATGCCACCACCGGCGATGCTGATGGCGATAGGCAGGCGATGTCCGATGCCATGCCGTGCTGCCCGGATGAAGGGATTCCTGCGAAAGACTGCGACTCCTGTCCGCTCATGGCGCTTTGTTCGCTGACCATTCCGGTACCTGCGCCGTCGAGTGTCGCCGGGCTCGCACCGAAGCTGACCGCGCGGACCGCCTTCGCCTTTCCCAACGACCTCCTGATCGACGGTCTGGGCGCCAGACCGCCCGATCATCCTCCTCGAACCCTCGGCTGACCGGCGCTATCAGCGCCGGATTGCTGCTACGCGCCGCTGATCTGCGGCCGCGCTGCTTTCGCATGCCGCCTGTGGCGGCACATCAGATCGTTCGAGGACAGAAAATGAAGACTTCCACCCTTGCGC
>JAEZEU010000523.1 GCA_023432885.1 Pseudomonadota bacterium
CGGCCAGCAGGCCTATCCGCTGATTCACACCATACGCGGCGTCGGGTATTGCCTCCGTGCTCCTCGCTAAGACCCTGACGTCGTCGACCTTCAAGCTGGCGTTGATCGCGATCGGGGCTTTCGGTGCGATCGTGTCGGCCATCTTCATCTATGTCTACCTGTCGACATCCGCCTACGTGCGCAGCCGGTCGGACGGCGCGATCATCACCGAGGCCGCAAGCCTGCGCGAGGCTTACGGACAGGCTGGGCGCGACCGCCTGATCGAGCTGATCCGGCAGCGGACCGCCGACCGTGGCTTCGCCGATCATTTCTATGCCCTCGCTGGTCCGTCGTCGGCTATCCTTGCCGGCAACCTCGCCAGTTGGCCGCCAGCGGCACCGGCTTCGGGATGGGCGGAATTTCGCGCGCCAGCGGCCGCGGTGGATGCCGCGGATCGGCCGCTGGTGCGGGCCATGCTGGCAGAACTTCCCGACGGCGACCGGCTGCTTGTCGGGAGGGACATCAGCGACCTCGACGATTTCGCCGCGCGGATCAAGGTCGCCGTCATTTCGATCGTCGCACTGACTTTCGTCATGGCGGCCGTGGCGAGCATCCTCGTGACGCGCCGCACCGTGGGGCGGATCGAGTCGATCAATGCCACCAGCCGCGCCATCATGGCGAGCGGACTGGACAAGCGCATCCCGCTGCGCGGCACCCATGACGAGTGGGATCGCGTTGCGGAGAACCTCAACCATATGCTGGACCGCATCGAAACCCTGATGGGCGAGGTCAAGCAGGTGAGCGATAACGTGGCCCATGACCTTCGCACGCCGCTGACGCGGATACGCGGGCGCCTCGAGAAGGCCTGGCACGGGCGGCGCAACGCCGACGCAGATCAGGTGCTGATCGGAGACACGATTGCCGAACTTGATGCCGTGCTGCGGATATTCCTGTCGATCACCCGGATCGCACAGATCGAGGCGCAGGTGCGCAAGGGCGGTTTTCGCAGCGTCAACCTCGCCGAGATCGCGGGCGAGGTGGTGGAGCTGTACGATGCCGCAGCCGAGGAGTACGGCAGCAGTCTCATCATGGTCGGCGATCGCGAGGTAATGGTCACCGGCGATCGCGACCTGATTTTCGACGCGGTGGCCAACGTGGTCGATAACGCGCTCAAGCACGGCCGTCCTGCGGGGCAGGTTGTTGTCGCCAGTGAAAACGTCAGCGGGGTGCCCGTGATTTCGGTTGCCGACAACGGGCCCGGAATTCCTTCGGGTCAGCACGACCAGGTCTTCAAGCGCTTCTACCGCCTCGAGCAGAGCCGGTACACGCCGGGCAATGGGCTCGGCCTCAGCCTGGTCGCAGCCGTCGCCCGCCTGCACGGCGTCCGGATCGAGCTGCTTGATAATGCCCCTGGCCGCGTGTTCAAGCTTTGGTTCGCCGCGCCGGGGCAGCACTAGAACAATTCACGGGATACCGAGGTCTGTCAGACGATGGATGGCTTGCACATCCGCCCCATGCGGCGCGACGAGATCGCGCTCGCCGCCGATTGGGCGGCGGCCGAGGGTTGGAATCCCGGTCTTGCGGATGCCGCCTGTTTTGCCACGGTCGATGGCGGCGGATTTCTGATCGGTGAGCTCGACGGCGCGCCGGCCGCGACCATTTCCTGCGTCAATTACGATCACCGCTTCGCCTTCCTCGGCTTCTATATCGTGCGCCCTGACCTGCGCGGCAGAGGCTACGGGCTGCGCATCTGGAACGAGGCCATCGCGCATGCGGCCTCTCGCGTGATCGGGCTCGACGGCGTGGTGGCGCAGCAGGGGAACTACAGGAAATCCGGCTTTCAGCTCGCTTATGCCAACATCCGTTATGGCGGCGCCGTCGCGGCTCCAGCGGTGCCGCAGGCCGGCATCGTCGCGCTGCGCGACGTTCCCTTCGCGATGATCGAGGCTTCCGATGCGACCGTCTTCCCCGCGCCGCGTCCCGCGTTCCTCCGCGCCTGGACCGGCACTTCGGGCCATGTCGGGTGCGCGCTGCTTCGTGATGGCCGGCTGGCCGGATGGGGCGTGATCCGCCCGTGCCGCAACGGCCGCAAAATCGGTCCGCTGGTGGCCGATAACCGCAGCGCCGCGGAGGCGGTGCTGTCAGCGCTGCTGGCGCAAGGAGGCGGCGGCGAAATCTTTCTCGATGTCCCTGCCGTCAATCGTGATGCGCTAGCGCTTGCCGAGTCGGTCGGGCTCGCCCCGGTATTCGAAACGGCGCGAATGTACACCGGCGCGATTCCGCAGCTGGCGCTGCAGCGGGTGTTCGGAGTGACAACATTCGAGCTGGGGTAAGAAACCTCAAGCCTCGAAATCCTCCGGGACAGTGCCGAACGTCCGCAGCACCGTGACGCGGCCCTCAGGGTAGCCGGCCCGAACGAACGCCGCCGCCCCCGCATGCCCGAGCACGCGCCACATGCCTTTCGCGCGCTCGACCGCAGCCGCGGGGCTGGCGCACTTAGCCTGCTCGCCCGGCACCAGGCCATGGCCTGCAAAGTCGAACGGCATGGCAATGAAATGGGTGATCTCGCCGATGGCTTCCTCCGAGGTTTTGCATCAGGCAACACCAGTGCGGCGCAGCCCGCGTTGAGCTGGATCAACCCACCGGTAGGCAATAGGCATTGCTTCCGTTCGCCGCGCCGGGTGATTTCGGACGCGATTTAGGAACCAACGCGCCTTGCCGTCGTAGCACGAGATGATCCGGAAGTGGTGTCCGATCATGGTTCGCGAAGGTCAGGACGAGTCCCCGGCAAACGATACTGCCGATACGCCCGTAGGCCGGCAGGCCCGTGTCTACGGCATGAAATTCACGGCTGCCAT
>JAEZEU010000554.1 GCA_023432885.1 Pseudomonadota bacterium
ACGTGATGCTGTTCATCGACCCGGTGGTGTCGGGGCTGGTCGGCTGGCTGGTCTCGATGACCACGCGTCAGGCCGGGCACTTCTTCTTCGAGCCGAAGGGCTACGACCAGGTCAACCAAGCGACCCATGAGCACAAGGAGGAAATCAAGGTCGGCTATAACCTGCAGCGCAAGGTCGTGTTGATGACCATCTGGTCGCTTTCACCGCTGGTACTGGTCCTCGATCCGACCCTGTTCGGTCTGTTCGAGCCCTGGACCACGTTGGCCGACTTTATCCGTCAGGTTGCCAAGGTCTGGCTCGCGGTCGGCATCGGTGGGTTACTTTTCCGTACCGTGCACCTGTTCTTCATCCGCGATGTCGAGACCGGTCTCGTCTGGATGACCAAGATCATTACCGACCCTTTCAACGACTTCAAACTTTACTACAAGGCGCCGGTGGCACTGCTGAAGGGCGAGCTGATCGATCCTGGTCTCGAGAAGCACGTCAAGCACGCGTAAGGTCTGCGACTGAATAACGGCTGCGGTTCACCGCAGCCGTTTTGTCAGCATCTCCTTGAGGATCTGGCGGCGGATACCCTTGTTGGTGAGGGAGGCATCGTGCCACCACCAGCCATCCCCCTTCATCTTCCCGGCCGCCGCGACGAAGCGTTCGGTCACGGCGGCGAAGTCGGCATCGTTGTAGTTCAGGCTGAAGATCAGCCGGCCTGTGCCGACCCAGCTCAACGCCAATCCTTCGGCGCGCAGATAGTATTGAAGCATCCAGTTGTAACGGGACGGCTCGGTATAATGGACCATCCAGATCGAGGAGAGATTGCTGACGCGGACGGGCAGGTCGGCGGCCCCCATCATCTGGTTCAGCTCTCGTGCCCGTGCATTCCAGAGCTCGTCCAGGCCGTCATACACCCTGCGGAAGGCCGGGTCGGCCAGTCGCGTGAGGGATTCATCCATCGCCATCATGACGTATGGATGCGAGTTGAAAGTGCCGCGCGCAAAACAGATGTCGGCGGGACGGTCGGTACGAAAGCGGCGCATGAGGTCCTTGCGGCCGCAGACCACGCCGATCGGCAGGCCTCCCGCCAAACTCTTGCCATACGTCACCATGTCCGCGCGGACGCCGAAATATTCCTGAGCGCCGCCGGCGGCGAGACGGAAGCCGACGAAGACCTCGTCGAAGATCAGCACGATGCCACGATCGGTGCAGACCTCGCGCAGCGCCTTGAGCCAGGCCGCATAGGCGGCGCGATCGTATTGACCGGCGCGGGAGCTGTCGACCAACGAGGAATCGCCGGGCGCGTTGCTGTTGGGATGCAGGGCCTGCAGCGGATTGACCAGCACGCAGGCGACGTCGCGGCGCGTGCGCAGCACATGCAGCGTCCTTTCCGACATCTCGGCCAGGGTATAGGTTTCGTGCGGCGAAAGCGGGTTGCCTACGTCCGGCTGCACGTCGCCCCACCAGCCATGATAGGCGCCGGCAAAGCGCACCAGATGCGAGCGCCTGGTGTGATAGCGCGCAAGCCGCACTGCCTGCATGACGGCTTCGGTACCGGACATGTGGAAGGACACCTCGTCGAGGCCGGAAATCTCGCACAGCCGTTTCGCGTTGCTGGCTACCACCGGATGGTAGGTACCGAGCACCGGACCGAGTTCATGCGCGCGGGCTTCGGCCCTGGCGATGCACTCCTTGTAGAAGTCGTTGCCAAAGATGTTTACCCCGTAGGAGCCGGTGAGGTCGTAGAAGACATTGCCGTCGATGTCAGTGACGCTGACGCCGGACGAGGATGCCATGAAGGAGCTGACGCCGAGATATTCCTGCACAAGCCGGCTGTACTGGAACGGAACGCGGTAGGCCTTGGTGAATTGCAGGTCGGAAATGCGCTCGGCCGCCTCGCTCGTCAGCGCACGGCCCTTGGGGAAGCGCTCCTCATAGAGGCGGGCGAGCCGGAAGAAGGCGTCCTGGCGCCGGGCGGCGACCGCTCCCGAGGCGCCGTCGGTGCCGAAGAAATTGTCGATGTCGAACTCGTAGCTCGGGATCAGCCGCGCAACGGCGCGCGACATTTTTGAGTGTCCGGTGAGCGAGCGGTGCTTGGCGCGCGACAGAGCAAGGCGCGCGTTCAATTTTGGGATAGCCGCGACGGCAGCGCCGGCGGCGGACAGGGAGAGAATCAGAGTGGGTGAATCCATGCCGAACAGCGCTAACCAGTCCTGCTGACAGATTCATGACGGTCAAAGGTCTAATCTCCATCTTCACACAGCAGGAGGACATCAACTTCCTGCTGACCAACCGGATTCCCCGGGCTGCGATCACCCGCTTCATGGGTTGGTTCAGCAAGATCGAGAATCCTTTGGTGCGGGATTTGTCGATCGCCTGCTGGCGGTTATTCTCGGATCTCGATTTGTCCGAAGCTAGGAAGACCGAGTTCAGCAGCCTGCACGATTGCTTTACCCGGGCGCTGAAGCCAGGGCGACGCCCCTTTGATCCGCACCCGGCCGTCGTGGCCAGCCCCAGCGACGGCATCATCGGCGCATTCGGGCAGATCGCCGAGACCGAACTGTTCCAGGTCAAGGGCGCGCCGTATTCGCTGCTCGACCTGCTTGGCGATCCCCAGCTGGTGGAGCAGCACCGCAACGGCCGTTTCATCACGCTGCGGCTGACCTCCAGTATGTATCACCGCTTTCATGCCCCGCATGACGCGCGCGTATCGAGGGTCACCCTGATCCACGGCGATACGTGGAACGTCAATCCGATTGCCCTGAAGCGCGTGGAGCGACTGTTCTGCAAGAACGAGCGGGTGGTCATTCGCACGCAGCTGCGGACCGGCGAGACGCTCACCCTTGTGCCGGTGGCCGCGATCCTGGTCGCCAGCATCCGTCTGCACTTCCTCGACCTTACCCTCAACGCACAGACCAGGGGGCCGACGGTCTTCCCCTGCGACGTGGAAGTGCGCAAGAGCGAGGAACTCGGCTGGTTCGAGCACGGCTCGACCATCATCGTCCTCGCGCCAGGTAACTTCGAGTTCGATGAAAATGTGAAGGAAGGTGCCCGGGTCCGCGCCGGCGAACCGCTGTTGCGAAAGCCGGGGGAGGCGTTCTAGCCGCGGCGGACGCTGGCGCCGCCGTCCACCGGCAGGATGATGACGCCGCTACGCTGCTGGCATGATCCGGGATCACCTAACGATGCAGCTCTTGAGGTTGATCGCCGAGCAACGATCGAACGCCTCGTCGGTGATGACGAGCAACTCGGCGTCGCTGCCGGAACGACACCGATATTGTTATGCAGGACGTTCGACTGTGCAGGACGTGTCGGGAGTTGACCAGCACCTCGTGCAGATTGCTATTGCGCTCGAGCATGTCGCGATATTCGGGGGCGACCTGCTCGGCCTCTACATAGGCCAGGCGGGCCCTGTTTTTCCCCGTCAACTCTTGCGGCGTAGGGACGCCGCTGCCCCTGATTGTTGTTTGACGGGGAAGTTGAGACAATCCGGCCGCCCGCGTGAAGGCAGTCGTGGCCGGGATGATCTCAGGCGGCCAGGTCCAGGAGCCGCGACGAGCCCCGGATCAGCACACGCCGACCTCGGGCAGTGATAGCCGGCGATCCGCTGCCGGTTGAGACTAAATCGAGCGCGGCGAGTTTTTCGATGACGCAGCGATTGAGCGCACGCGCGGGGGGCAGCGGAGCGCGAAGCGCCTTCAGTGTTTCCCACTGCTCGCGAGTAAGATCACAGTCGAGTTCGGTGTTCATGTCGCCTCGAACAGATCGCATGCCGTTTCCTGAATTTCCTTTTACCAAGGAGGCATGAAGATCGTGCGACCGAAGCGAGACAAGATCTTGGTCGAGAATGGATGCGAAGTGGACGCCTCGTCACATCATTTTGATGATGGATTTGTCTTATCCGGGGATCGATTCGTCGCTGCCGCCGCGCATCTCGTTTTCGTCCGGGGCGTGCTTGCGCAGATCGCGATCATGATCGAGGCGGATCGCTAGCAGATCGACTTCTTCTGGCGCCACCTCGGGAAGGCCGGCGTCGCAAAGAATGTCCTCGGTGATGTTCTGCACTGCGGAGCCGGCGATCTCGTGAATGAAGCTGATGTTTCTGTATTCACCTGAGGCGACGCGGGCCACGACCTCGCGCCGGGTGATCTCGGGGTCGACGATGGCCTCGCGGCCGCGGCGTCCGTAGTCAATCATTACAACGAAGTACCGCATCGATCTCCCAGCGGAACGGTCGAACTTTGTGTTGTCGACGGCAATATTGCGGAAATTCGTAAATTCGTCAATCCCAAATTCTGAAAAATAAAAAGCGTCGCGTTGTCGCGACGCCTGCAGGGTGCGGAGGAATCAGAGGGCGCGGGAACGGTGGTCCGATCCCGCTACCGGCCGCCCTTCCTGGTCCGCTTTGCCGCTTTAGCGCGCATGCGCTGGATCTGCCCGCGGGGTAGAGTGACGAAAATTTCGCCGATCCATTCCGGCTTTACCCCGTTGATCGCCTTGGCGTTGAAGCTCACAAGGTTCACTTGGGTAGGCGTTTTTCCCTTCTCGATCGTCTTCAGATAGCGTTCCCCCGTCTTCAGCCGCACCACGGCCTCCTCGCCATAATAGGCCGAGATCGGGTGCCTCTGGTCCTTATAAACCACGATTACGTCGCCATTTTCGTACTTTGGCAGCATCGAGTCGCCGGTGACCTCGAAGGCTATGGTCTCTTCGTAGCAAGGGAAGGGAAGTTCGACCTCGCCGAGGCCCTCAGGGGGAACCTGCTCGTATTCGGGCTCGATCGTGGCCCCGGCGCCAACGCGACCCATGATCGGTACCCAGTTCAGCCTGAGATACTCCATGATCGGTTCGACTTCGGAGGCCTTGATCAGCCTGATTCCCGAGAAGATTTCCGATACCGCGCCGGGGCGCACCCCCATCGCGGCCGCAAGCCCGCCCTTTGACTTGCCCGTCTTCTTCAGTCCCCGTTCGATCATTCTTACGTCAAGCATGGTGATTCCCCTTTCCGATTTTCAATACATTCCGAATTTCATAATGAAATCAATGCCGTTTTTCAGAAAAAGCATTTGACTCCATTATTCGGATTAGCGTAATAGCTTGCGAGGGTGAGCGGCCGGTGAATAGGGATGGGAATGAGACAGGTGGAACCAGAATACTGGACGCCCGCGCATTGCGCGGCGTTGAGGGAATTTGTGACAGCGGGGATGTCGTATAGGGACGCCGCAGAAGCCCTCAATGCAAGGTTCGGCACCGCTTATTCCCGGAGCGCCGCACTAGGACGTGCGAGGCGGATGGGGTTGGCGGAGATCGAACGGCCCAAGCCGCCCCAGAGGATGAGAGAGGCGCAATTTCAACCGCCAAGGCCGCAACCAGACGAGGTTGCGTTGCCCAGCCTCTTGCGGCGCCAGCCGGCATTGTTGCGGCTCGAACGAGTCCGGCTGCGCTGCGTCGAGGTTTCGCCGCGTCATCTCGCATTGGTTGAACTCGAAGCTGGCGATTGCCGCTATCCTTACGGCGGGGAAGAGGAGGGTGAAAGCATCACCTTCTGCGGTCATCCTCGCCGCAAGGGCTCGAGCTATTGCACCCTGCATTTCCATCTCACGCGTAACCCCGAGATTCCCGCCGAGCGAGCTCCGAGCGTCGTATCGCTCCGTTCGATCGCCACGGTCTGAAATCAACAGGCAGAGGAAGTCAGTAATGGCACGCAGGAAGCGCCAGAAAACGGATTGTCCATCAAAGGCATATGACCGGCGCGCCCAGGACCTGCCGCTCAACGCGGAAGTGTCCGCGGTCGAAGTGGAAGATCCGCTTGGGTTGGAACCCGGTGAGAAGATTGTTGCCTTGCGGTCCACTCGTGGCGATCCCCTGGCAAAGTTGCATACCCACCATCAGATCGACGAAGCGCAGTATCGGGGCGGCCGTGCGTTCCAGAACGATTGGGAGAAGGCGGAGCGTGGTCCACGGGCCGTTGATCCTACACGTGAGCGCGTCGACGGCGGCGAGGGCCGGGAGCCGATAACGGAAGGACAGCGCAGGGCCGTCGTACGGCTCAACCGAATCGAGCACGAGCTTGGTGCGGATGGCACTGCGCTGGTCCACGAGGTGCTGATCTTGGGTATGACCATGCAACAGATCGGCGAACGCCGTGGCCTGGTCACCCAGCGCTGGAAGGACTATTTCGCGCGACGGTTCCAGGAATGCCTTGACCGCCTTGCCCTGTTCTACGGCTTTGCCGCGCCCGTCAAAAGCCTCCCGCGCTGAAGCGCAGCGGCTGCACGACGTCGTACGCCGCCTTGCTGAGCGGCACGGCATAGTCGACCGTCAGCGCGCCGAAGGGAGAGGCCCAGGTCAGGCCGACGCCGACGGAGGAACGCAGGATGTTCTTGTCGGCGACCTGGATCGACTGGCCCGAGAACGAAGTCGGGCCGCGGTAGCCGAACACGCTGCCGGCATCGACGAAAGCGGATGCTCTCAAACCGTACTCATCGGGCACGCCGGGAATGCCACTTTGCAGCTCGGCGGTCGTCGCAAAATACATGCTGCCGCCGAGATTATCTTGCGTGGAGCCCGGCGTCAGGTCGCGCGGGCCAAACCCGTAGGGCGCAAAGCCGCGCACCATGGTCGGCCCACCAAAGAACGAGTTCATGAGGGGCGCCTGTTGCCCGCCCCAGCCCGTGATGTAACCCCCTTGTCCGCGCACCATGGCGGTAACGTCGCTGTTGATCTGGTGGTAGTAGCGCACGTCCTGCGTGGTCCGAAGGAAGCGCACATCGCCGCCGAGGCCGGCGATGTCTTGGCTGAGCTGCGACCGGATTCCGCTTGTTGGGGTCTTGTTGTTGTCTAGCGTGCTGAAGGTGGTTGCGGCTCCGGCCTGCGAAACCCAGGCGGGTCCGGCCGCCGCGGCCTGTTGTATCGGGAGCGACGCGGTAAGGCCGCTCGAACTAGGCGACAGCGTAATGTCCTGGTTGTAGATCGAGTAGCGCCATTGCACGCCAAGCTGCTCGGTGAGAGGCGTGCCGAAGACCAGAGCAGCGCCATAGGTGTTGCTGCCGTAGGACTGATACCACGTCGAATCAGCTTGGCGGCCAAACAGTTCAACGCCGGCCGCGACTCGCGTGCCGAGGAAATAGGGTTCCGATGCCGAAAGGTTGATGCTGCGCGCATACTGGCCAAAGGTCGCTGACGCCCTCACGTCGTAACCGGTGCCATAGAAGTTGCGCTCGCTCACCTTGACTTCGCCCAGCCAACCATCAGTGGTCCCATAGCCTCCGGCGAAATTGATGTCGCCGGTCGGCTGGTCGATCGTCTCGACATCGAGTACGACACGGTCCGGCGACGAGCCCGGGCGGCTCGAGATTTTCACAGTCTTGAAGTAGTTCAGGTTCTTCAGGCGTCGTTCCGCCCGGTCGATCAAGGTCTTGTTATAGGGATCGCCTTCGCCGAAGTCGAACTCGCGGCGGATCACGTAGTCCCGGGTGCGCGAATTGCCGTGGATATCGATGCGCTCGACATAGGCCCGCGGTCCCTGGTCGATGACGAAAGCAATGTCGACGCGCTGAGCAGCCTGATCGCGGGTGATGCGCGGTGCAGCATGCGCGAAGGGATGGCCAAGCTTCGAGAGCTCGATGGCCAGCAGGTCCGTCGCCTTGTCGAGCGCGTTACCGTCAAATGTAGCGCCATTGCGGATCAGCCCCAGGCGCGACAATTGACCGGGATCGACGCCCGGGATATTGCATACGATCTCGACATTCCCGAACTTGTAGAGCGGGCCTTCGTCGACTGCGAAAGTCACGATGAATCCCTTTTGCGCGGGATCGTATTCGGTCCCGGCCGATGGCACGCTGGCGTCGGCATAGCCCTTGCTGCGGTAGTAGGTGCGGATCAACTCCCGATCCTGCGCGATACGATCGGGGTCGTAGGTGTCGCCTCCTGTAAGGAAGCTCAGCACCGAGTGGGCGGAGGTCTTGATGATCGCTTTGAGCTGCCGGCTGCCGAAAGCACGGTTGCCGGTGAATTCGACCTTGCGTACCGGTGTCTTTGCGCCTTCCGTGATCGCATACACCAGATCGACGCGGCCATTGCCGCGGTCGATGATCTCGGGTTTGACGCTGACCTCGTCACGGCCGGCGCGCCGGTAGATCTCGATTATCCGGTTAGTATCGGACTGCACGGTGGCGCGCTGCAACGCGGCACTCGGCTTGGATTCGATCGCAGCGGAAAGGTCGGCGTCCTTGACCTTCCGGTTGCCTTCGAACGCGACGCGAGCGAGCACCGGCGCTTCCTTGACGCGCACGACCAGCTTTTCACTGGCGCGGTCGATCGAGACGCTCTCGAACAGGCCGGTCGCGATCAGTGATTTCAAGGCCGCATCGCGCGATGCCTCGTCGTAGCGGCCGCCCGGCGCCGCGTGGAAATGGGAACGGATGGTCTCCACGTCGACACGGCGATTGCCATCGATGACGATGGCCTCGCGTGACGATGCCGTGGTTTCGGCCGCCATCGCCATAGACATTGCCATCGAGATCGCGATTGTTGCTGGTATGATTCCGCTCATCGCCAACAGCCGGTTTGCCCGCTGGCGGTGAAAACTGCGTCTCTTGCTCACGGTCCTGCCGGACTCCGATTATCCGGCTCCGATGCAATTGCCGCCGAGGGGCAAAAGAATGTCTGACTCGGGGAGAGTTGCGGGCCGAACCGGCCGCCGCCTGCCACAATTTGGCTGCCGCGCTACAAACTGCAAGCTTAATGCACCTTTTCTCAGAATTGTCGCAATGCCCGCCTCATGTCTCCCCAACCAAGTAGCCGGATACGTTGGCCTAATCTCGGCCGACGGTCGCCAGGAGCATTACATGCGTTACGTAGCTCTCGTCGCCGCCTCGATCATGCTTGCTCAGCCAGCATGGGCCGAGAAGGCACCGGAGATCGACCCGCGCGCGTCGCTGGGTGTGGTTCAGCAGTGGATCTACAATTACCGCGCCAAGCCGGACTATGCTCACATTCCCGCCGCGGTGCGGGTGCTGTTCCATACCCAGACCTTCAAGGAGCCGGAGAATGCCGGCATCTATCTCGGCTTCGTTGCGGGCGCGATAGGTTCGAATCCGGCAAAGGCCGACAAGCTGGTTGCTAGCTTCTTCCCTGTGGCGCCGGAAGACGAATGGGTCATTGTCCGCGCCATCGCCTATTCCGGTCATCCGGACTGGCGCAACATGCTGCGCCGCATAGCGCCGCGAATGCCGGCAAGGCGTGCTATGATCGACGCTTACCTATCCGGCAAGCTGCCTATCCTAAACGAGATTCCGCTGGAAGAGACCAGGCCCGGGATGATGGACAAGCTGAAGAGCACGTTCACCAAGAATCCCTTTGCCAAGGAGCAGAAGAAGGTCAATACGACGATCAGCTTCGCCGGCAGCCAGGACCTGCTCGACACGCTGTGGGGCTACTATTTCGCGACCGGCTCGCATACGCCGATCAAGCGCATGGTGGAGATGCTGCCGTGGAGCAAGAGCCGCGACACCGTCGACAAGCTGACGGTCGGCAGCATGGCGCGTTACACGCTTGCGAGCTACGCCATTCGAGATGCCGCGCTACGGGAGCTTTTGCGCAGCGAACTATCGCGCGCGAAAGATCCGATCAAGGCGCCCCTGGCGGAGGTGGTGGAAGCCGCCGACACTGTGCAGATCGGCGCGCTGCGCCGCGATGCTGTGGCAGCCGTCGAGGATCTGAAGGCCAAG
This sequence comes from Pseudomonadota bacterium, assembly GCA_023432885.1. GTDB lineage: Bacteria > Pseudomonadota > Alphaproteobacteria > Rhizobiales > Xanthobacteraceae > Bradyrhizobium. The sequence goes on from JAEZEU010000554.1 coordinate 9,720, forward strand.
GGCTCGGATGCGCGGCGCAATCTTGACCTCTGGGGCCAGGTCGGTGTCGGCGCGGTGGCATTGGGCTGCGTCTCCGCGGCGGCGCTCGGCGCGGTGGCGGTCGGTATCCCCTGCGTGATCGGAGGCTCGGCCTCGCAAGGATTGTTGTCGTTCTGGCAGAAGAACCAGCAGTGATCGACAACTGATCGGGACTGCCGTCCGCCGGAATAGAGTGTGCGCGGACCGCCGTGCAGGCGCGGCACGTCGAACCGGCCACGGCTGGCTGCGCGGGCAGCTATGCCCGCGATAGGTCCGGCCCTGCAAAATCCGGGTTTGGCGTTGTCTTCTGCCTTACGCTAGAAAGCCCCAAAGCGATGCCCTGGCCACCTAAGTGCCGGGCAAGAGACTGGGGAAACGCCTGAAATGACCGCAGGACCGCATCTGCCGGAGCGCACGCCGCGCGCAAAGGACCAGCCGACGGCGCTCGACGGGTTGCTGATCGTCGATTTCACCCGGGTCGTGGCGGGGCCAGCCTGCACGCAAACGCTGGCAGATTTCGGCGCCGAGGTCATCAAGATCGAGAATCCGGATGGAGGTGACGATACGCGCGCTTATGAGCATGCCGAAATCGGCGGCGAGAGCGCGGCCTTCCTCAGCCTGAACCGCAACAAGCACGGCATCGCGCTTGACTTCACCAACCCGCAAGCGCTGGAGGTTGCCCGTGCGCTGATAGCCAAAGCGGACGTGGTCGTGGAGAATTTCTCCGGCGGCGTCATGAAGAAGTACGGCCTCGACTATGACTCGGTCTGCGCGACCAATCCGCGGCTGATCTATTGTTCGATTTCGGCTTACGGCCGCAAGGGCGCCTTTGCGCTCCGTCCCGGTTTCGACCCGATCACGCAGGCCGAAAGCGGCTTTATGTCGCTCAATGGTTTTCCGGACGGCGAGCCTGTGCGCACTGGACCGCCGATCGTGGACATAGCCACGGGCATGTCGGCATGCAACGCGATCCTGATGGCGCTGCTGGCGCGCGAAAAGCTCGGCCGCGGCCAGCGCGTCGAGGTCGCGCTGATCGACATCGCGGTCGCCATGACGGGCTTCTACGGCATGGCCTATCTGATCAGCGGCAACAATCCCGGCCGCTTTGGCAACTCGCCGAACGGATCGCCCACCGTCGGAGTCTACCGCGCGTCCGATGGACCGCTTTACATGGCCTGCGCCAATGACCGGCTTTACCATCGACTCGTGACGGACGTGCTCGAGCGACCGGATCTCGTCACCGACCCCGATTTTTCCCATCGCAAGGCGCGCACCGCCAACAAGGAGAAGCTGCGCGCCATTATTGCCGGCATCTTCGCCACCGACACGCTCGAGCACTGGATGGCGAAGATGAAGAAGGCCAACATCCCCGTCGGCTATCTGCGCACGGTCGAGGAGGGATTCAATGCGCCTGAGGTGCGCGATCGCGATCGGCTCAGCCGAATTCCGCATCCCACGGCCGGCGCAGTGCCCAACATCGAGACGCCGCTCAACATGAGCCTGACCCCGCCGGTCGATCCTGTAGCTGCGCCGCTGCTTGGGCAACACACCAAGGAAGTGCTGCGCAGGACGCTCGGCTACGACGATCGCCGCATCGCCGAACTCGCCGCGGCGGGGGCCTTCGGCAGGGCCACCCCGATGCGCGGGGCGGATGAATAGGTTGTTACGAGGGGGGACGAGACACATGAATGACTCAACGCCGGTCCGGCCAGCACGGAATGTTGAACTCGGCGCCAGCGGCGAGGAATTCCAGAACCTGCACGAGTTCGTGCGCAAGGCACGCGCCCGGCTCAACCAGAATGCGTGGGACTACATCGTCGGCGCGTCCGAGACCGAGACCACCCTGCGGCGCAACCGGATGTCGCTCGACGAGATCGCCTTCCGCCCGCGTGTGCTGCGCGACGTCGCAAAAGTCGATGCAGCCGTCGAGGCGTTCGGCCACAAGCTGCGGCTTCCGGTGGTAATGGCGCCGGTCGGCGCGCTGGAGATTTTCGATCCCGACTCCGGCGCTGCCGTCGCGCGCGGCGCTGGCAGGTTTGGCGCCTCGCATATGCTCAGCTCGGTATCTGAGCCAGGGCTGGAGAAAATGGCCAAGGCTGCGCCGGACGCGCTACGCTTCTACCAGCTCTATGTTCGCGGTGACGATGCCTTCGTCGAAGATGTCGTCGGCCGCGCGATCTCCAACGGCTATGCCGCGTTCTGTCTGACGGTCGACACCGCGCATTACAGCCGGCGTGAGCGCGATATCGCCAAGCGCTATGTGCGCGAGAGCCGGATTCGTGCGACCGGCGGCGATTTCCAGAAGGGGCTGGATTGGCGCACGGTGAAGCTGATCAAGGACAAGTTCAGGATACCGCTGGTCATCAAGGGCATCGCCACCGCCGAGGATGCTCAGATCGCGGTCGACCACGGGGTCGACTGGATCTACGTCTCCAACCACGGCGGGCGCCAGCTCGATCATGGCCTCGGCACGATGCATGTGCTGCCGGAGATCGCCAGCGCCGTTGCCGGGCGCGCCAGGATCATGGTCGACGGTTCGTTCTGCCGCGGCACCGACATCGTCAAGGCTATCGCCTCCGGTGCTGATCTCGTCGGCATCGGGCGCCTGCAGTGCTGGGCGCTTGCGGCGGCGGGCGAGGAGGGGATCGTCCGCATGCTCGAACTGCTCGAGGATGAGGTGATCCGCTGCCTTGGGCTGCTCGGCGTGACCTGCTTCAAGGAACTGGACAAGTCCTATCTGCATCCGGCCACGGTAACGAATCCGCCAAGCGTGTTCAGCGCCTTCCCGCTCCTGGATATCGAGCCATACCGGTATTAATACGGCCCCTACATCGCGCCATAATCCCGACACCATTCAGCATGGCGCGTTTTGGGCGATGCGCCGAGAATAATTGATGAATTTCGCTTGCGCTCCGGCTTGCGGGCGCGCGCTTCGCATGGCACGCCATAAATTCCCTCGGACCGTCCTGAAAATGCGCCAAGCATCGACGTTTTTGGCCACATTCGAAACTGACCATCGCCACCATGAAAACGCTGGCCGTCATCTCGATTCTGGCGCTGCTCACCATCTCGGGCGCAGCCTACACAGACCAAGTGCTCACATCAGATCACCACGCGGCGCAGCGGATGAACTGACGCAAGGCCGTGGGGGCGGCGTCGGGACAAAGGGGCAAACGATGCTTTCGGTGGATCAGGTTCTCAGGTTCATCAGCGTGCCGGCGGTTTTCCTGGCGTTTCACGTCGCGACGCAGCTCTCGGGCGGCTAGCCGGTGCACAATTGGCGCGCGTGCAGCAACGGACGGCTAGAGCAGGTCCGGGCCGTCAATCCGCCGACGACACTAGCCGGAAATATGCTAGCATCCTCCGGAAATCCGGAGGACGAACATGATGGAACCGAAGTTGGAAGTTCCGGCGGAACTGCGCGATCTGGCCGAAAAAACCATCGATCAGGCCGAAAAGGCGTTCGGCATGTTCTTCGATGCCGCCGCTAAATCCATGGGGACAATGCCCAATCCCGGCGGCGAGATTTCGAAACAGGCGCTGACCTTCACCGAGCAGAACATGAAGGCGGCCTTTGAGCACGCCCGCAAGCTGGTTCATGCCACCGATCTGCAGGAAGCTATGCGCATCCAATCCGAATTCCTGCGCAGCCAGTTCACCAACGCCGGCGAACATATGCGCCAGATTACCGGCGACGTGATGTCGGCCGCCAGGGACGCCTCGAAGGGCAAGTTCTGAATATCGAAAACTTGCGCTTGACACGTCGGGCAAATCAGTGGCATCTGCCCATCATCGCGAAAGGCATCGAGCCCGCGCCGGAATGGCGGCGGGCTTTTTGTTTGCGCGCTCAATCGGTTGAACGCGTACCTCCCATCGGTGTAACGTCCGTCGGGCTGAGGATTTGCGATGGGTGGTGCGATCGTAAGGCGGGCCGGAAAAGACGTCCGGTGCTGCCGGGTGCGGGCGGCTGGCTGCATGGCGATCTTGGGGCTAGCGGTGATGAGCGGCGGCCAGGTCTTCGCCGGGGATGACGTCGATGGTGCGGCCGGTCCCTGGTCGCCAAACATCTATCTCGATCTGAGAACGAATTACGCGACGGTGCCAGCCAACTCGCTTTCGATCGGCCTTGGGACTTTCTCGCCCTTTTCGACGCTCTCGAATCTCAGGACGCTGATCAATGCCGCGCCCTTGGCCGCGCCTGTCTTGCCGGGCCTTCCGACGCTGTCTTCGCCGGCAAGCCAAAATGCGTGGGTCGACGTGCCGCTGACCATCGATGTCAGCGACAGCATCTCCCTGTATGGCGGCTTCACCGCCAGCGCCGCGGATAATGGATCGGGATGGTCATCGCTCGACGTCACGAGCTGGAATCTCGGCTTCCAGGCCGACGTCTATCAGCAGAACGGCGGCTATTTCCCAACCGTGACGCTGCAAACGACCGTTACGCGGTCCGCGCCGGGCACGCCCCTTATCGTCACCTCGCTCAACAACATCGTCGAGTTCGGCTATGCGCTCGATGAAGACGAGACCCGGGGATGGCTCGCCGGCGTGCAGCACACCAAAGTTGACGTCGACTCGCCTCTCGCCCGCGTCAACGACAACATCGTCGGCTGGGTCGGCGGCTACTTTCAGTGGCCGAACAACTGGAAATTCACCGGCCGGGTCGGCGTGCAATCCTTTGGCGGTGCGCAGATCCTGAGGCTGACGCCATTCGAACCATTTACCCAGCCGATCGTGCGGCTCGATCTCGACCGCATGGATGACGACGACAATCGTCTGTTCGGCGTGACCGCGCAAATTGCCTGGGTTCCGAAACCGTCCTACTCGCTGACGCTGCGTACGCCGCTCTACCTGGTGCGGAATTAGCGGATGCTGACGAACTTGCCCCAGACGGCGGCAAGGCCCGCACCGACCAGCACGATGACCGGATTATCGCAGAACATGCCGCCATAGCGGCAAACGTCGGCGCTGTAGGCCCCGAGTTCGCGGTGACCGGCAGCGTAGAGCACGCCGGACAGAATCAACAGCACAACAGCGGCAAAATACATCGGCCGTCTCCTTTGGCACGCGGTATGTCCGCTGTGCTCTTTGCCGGCGCGCTGAAGAGAAATCTCAGTGCGCTTGACGCGTCGGGCAAATCAGCGGCATAGCGCCGTCATCTCGAAGATGGCCCGCACCGAAAGACCGGCGGCGGGCTTTTGTTTAGCTCGACGATAACGGAAGGCTGTTTCCATTGATCGAAGCCGCTGCGTAAGTTTGCGCGCAGTTCGTTTATGAATTGGAAAGGAATCGGCCTGCCCCGCTTGCTGGAGGGAGGTCGTGCCGGGCACGGCCGATTAATTTGCTCTAAAAGGTATTTCGTAAATATCGAAATTGTCACTTGACCCGTCGGGCAAATCAGTGGCATAGCACCATCATCGCAAGAAGCATCGATGAGCCCGCGCGGAGAAATCGCGGCGGGCTTTTTGTTTGCCTTTCACCAATCGGACAGCGGCCGGCCGTCACGACGCCGCATCTCGCCTGCCTTTCCTGCGTCGGCAGCGGGCCGCCGTCCGAGCTCCAATCACCACCCTTTACTGGCCGGTGCGCGCGAACGCGCCGGCCCCGCGGCAAGGCGACGCCTCGGCCGTACGCGGCCCCTCCGGTTGAGGGATACGGTTCGCGCCGGAAATGATCGGGTGACGCGATCATGCCGCCATTTTTTCTTCCGGATCTGCCCGTGGTGGTCTATCGCATTTCACTCGCGCTACAGAGGATTGCGACGCGGGTCTTGAGCGGAACAACAATTGAAAAGATACCGGCAGCCGCCTGACGCGCGCATCGCGCCTCAGTCGGAGACATCACGAGGCGCGCCGCTGTAGGACTCGTGAGCGGAAAACCGATGTTCTTCTATCCGATCGAGCCGCCGATCTGGCTTCAAGAGCGTTCTGCGCCAAACGCGGATGTGGACGATTGGCTCGCGCGCTTGCTTCAAGGGACGCGCTCCCAGTGATCGTCTTCGATCAGCGCCTGCAGATACTTAAACCGAACTATTGATCCAGCGGTCCATTGTTCACTGTGAAAAAATCCACTGCAAGTCAATCAATTCGAAAATATCGAAATTGACCTTGACCCGTCGGGCAAATCAGGGGCATAGCGCCATCATCGCAAGAAATATCGAGAGTCTGCGCGGAGCATCCGCGGCGGGCTTTTTGTTTGCCTTTCGCCAATCGGACGGCGGCCGCACGTCACGACGCCACATCCCCTTGTCCTGCCTGCGTCGGGAGCGAGCCGCCGTCCGAGCTCCAATCGACACGCTCTGGCCGGTGCGCGCGAACGCGCCGGTTCTGCGGCGAGGCGATGCCTCGACCGCACGCGGCCCCTCCGGTTGAGGGATACGGTTCGCGCCGGAAAGATCGCGCCTAACGATCTGCCGCCGCTTTCTTTCTTCCAGGAGCTGCGCGTGGCCGCCTATCTCATCTCGCTCGCGCTTGCTGGACTTCTCGCCATCGCCGTCTGGGAGAGCTTCGAGTCAGACCAGCCAAAACTCTGACGGAAATCCGCTCCATCGCGGCGAGCCACCCGGACCGCGATCAACGTCTGGTTCGACACCGGCGCGCAGGGCATGGTGCTTGACGTGGTTCCCGTTTTGTTCTAACGGAAGTATCATTTGAGGAGGCCTAATTGAAGCTCGCCTCTTGGCTGAAGCCGATCCGCAATCCGCGTCTCAGTCCCGTCGCGTTGATGCTCGCGGCCATCGCAGTATTGGCATCAGGCCGTTCTGTATTTGCCGCTGACTACAGTGTTGAGCTTGGTGTTGATAGCCGCGCCGGCAAGGACGCAGGAACGCTTGTATGCGCTTTTAACGAAACGTGCACCATGCGGCTGAAGCCATTCAGATTGGCGATCTATGTCCGGGTGTCCAGCAGGGACCGGGACACGGCCAGTGTCCGCTTGTTCGGGTACGAACTTGGTTGCTGTTATTTCAACGGTGCCGCGTCGACTGCCCTCGTAGATCTGCGCGACACGCTGTCGCGATTGCCGATCTTTCTGCGCGACCGGGCCAGAGGCGAGTTGTTCATCGAGAACGAGCGCCCTGTTGGAACGCTTTATCTCAGATTTCAGCGACGCTGATTCCACAAGCAGTTGCTGAAGACACGGCGAGGAGGCCGATATGGCCCCCATCGAACGAAAACCGCTGCCCCCACCAAATGCCAACGTCAGGACGCTCACGGAAGACGATAGATCCGAATTGCTTGCGGGTGCCAACGAGGTAATCAATCACTACCTGAGCGGCCCTGGATCCTATTGGGGTGAGGGGCCACGAAAGCCGCTCGAAGAAACTCTCAGTGACTTGCGCGCCTTTCAGTCACAAGTAGCTGCGTTGCAGCAACTCGCGGACGACCCGGGTCGGATTCTGGATTCCGCCGCTGGTTTGGTTGATGGCGCAATTGATCGGGTCAAACGGGGCCATAGAGGATAGCGAGGGCAGAGACGGCATCTGGGTTGCTCCTCCGGAAACCAATGATCGAATTGTCCGGGCTCCAACAAGCGCCCCCATGGGAATTTCCTATCCGGGCAGCACGCCGGGCGAATGGTCCGCAGATCGCGGCCGAATGCAGAGGATTGCGACGCGGGTCTTGAGCGGAACAACAATTGAAAAGATACCGGCCGCCGCCTGACGCGCGCATCGCGCCTCAGTCGGAGACATCACGAGGCGCGCCGCTGTAGGACTCGTGAGCGGAAAACCGATGTCCTTCTATCCGATCGAGCCGCCGATCTGGCTTCAAGAGCGTTCTGCGCCGAACGCGGATGCAGACGATTGGCTCACGCGCTTGCTTCAAGGCACCCGCTCCCAGTGATGGTCTTCGAACGGCGCCTGCAGATACTTGAACCGAACTATTGATCCAGCAGTCCATTGTTCACTTTGAAAATCAACTGCGAGTCAATCAATTCGAAAATATCGAAAAATGGGCAAATCACTGGCATAGCGCCATCATCGCAAGGAATATCTATAGCCCGTGAGGCATCCGCGGCGGGCTGCCTTTCACCAATCGGACGGCGGCCGCACGTCACGACGCCACATCTCCCCTTGTCCTGCCTGCGTCGGGAGCGAGCCGCCGTCCGAGCTCCAATCGACACGTTGCTGACGGTGCGGGCGAATGCGCCGGCCCTGCGGCAAAGCGATTCCTCGACGCGCGGACAGCCCCTCCGGTTGAGGGAAATGGTTCGCGCCGGAAAGATTGCAACGAATGATTCCCGGCTTCTTCCGCAGACGAGCGCGCCGACTCTCTCATCGTCCGACGTCTGGAGAAGCGTTTCGCCGGCAGTGGCTCAAGGTGTTCATCGAGCCGTGAGGCTCGATCTATCGCCGCCTCCGCAGACAACGAGTCAGTTCTCGCCATTTCGAAAAATTCCGGCTGCAAAGACTGGCTCGTGCGGTGCCTCAAAGATCCGATCCAGTATTAGTTTGGATCGGCACTGGTCCATGATTGCCGAAAATACGAATTATAACTTGACCCGTCGGGCAAATCAGCGGTATAGCTCCATGATCGCAGGAAATATCGATGAGCCCGCGCGGAGACATCCGCAGCGGGCTTTTGTTTGTCCTTCACCAATCGGACGGCGGCCGC
>JAEZEU010000555.1 GCA_023432885.1 Pseudomonadota bacterium
ACGATGTCGATCTTCTTCTTTTCCTTGGAGAGCTCCTGCACCGCGAGCGCAACGGAGGACGTCGTCAGCTCCGTGATCATGTCGACGCCTTCGGTGTCATACCAGCGCCGCGCGATGGCGGAGCCAAGGTCGGGCTTGTTCTGGTGGTCGGCGGTGACGATCTCGATCTTCTGACCGAGCACGCTACCCCCGAAGTCCTCCACCGCCATATGAGCGGCTTCAACCGAATATTTGCCGCCGTAGTCGGCGTAGACGCCCGACTGGTCGTTGAGGATGCCTATCTTGACGCCTTGATTATTTCCTTGGGCCGAGACCGGCGCAGCAAAAGCTATGCTGCAAGCCACCACGGCAACCGAAACAACTCCGGATTTCATTCTGTTATTCTCCCAGCCGCTTCTGTTCAGTGAAATGCGAGCGCACGATATTGGATAACCCCGTGGCTGCCCATCTATTTCGCCTACGCCGAAAGTATGGGAACGGGTAAGGGAACCTTTTTTCGCAGAGCCGCCCGCTCAGGCAGCCCCGGCACGCTTCTCGCGGCGGCTGACGCGGTCGGCGAGATTGCGCACCACCATGTAGAAGATCGGCGTGAAGACGAGACCGAAAAGGGTGACGCCGATCATGCCGAAGAACACGGCAACCCCCACCGCCTGACGCATCTCCGAGCCGGAACCGCTGGAGAGGACGAGCGGCAGCACGCCGAGAATGAAGGCAAAGGACGTCATCAGGATCGGCCGCAAGCGCAGCCGGCAGGCCTCGATCACCGCCTCCAGCCGCGGCTTCCCCTCGAGCTCGATGTCGCGGGCGAATTCCACGATCAGAATGGCGTTCTTGGCCGCCAACCCTACCAGCACCACGAAGCCGATCTGCGTCAGGATGTTGACGTCCTGCCCCATGATGCGCACGCCGATGGTGGCCGCGAGCAGGCACATCGGCACAATCAGGATCACGGCGAACGGCAAGCTCCAGCTGCCATATTGCGCGGCGAGCACCAGATAGACGAACAGCACGCAAATGGGAAAGACGAACAGGCCGGCATTGCCGCCGGTGACCTGCTGATAGGCGAGATCGGTCCATTCGAAGCTGAAGCCCGACGGCAGCGTGTCGTCGGCGAGCTTCTTCATGACGTTGAGAGCGGTGGTCGAGCTCGTGCCCGGCGCGGGCTCGCCCTGCAGCTCCGCCGCCGCATAGAGATTGTAGCGCGCGACGCGGTCGGGGCCGGAAATGTGGCGGAAATCGACCACGCTGCCGAGCATCACCATGTCGCCGCCGGCGTTGCGGGTGCGCAAGCGCGTCAGGTCGGCCGTCTCCTTGCGGAACGGCAGGTCGGCCTGGGCCGTGACGTGATAGGTGCGGCCGAACAGGTTGAAGTCGTTGACATAGGTCGAACCGAAATAGGTCTGGATCGTGTCGTTGATGGCAACGATCGGCACCCCGAGCTTCTGCGCCTTGACGCGATCGATGTCGACAAAGACCTGCGGCGTGTTCGCGGTGAACGGCGAGAACATCGAGGTGAGCTGCGGCTCCTTGCGCGCGGCAGCGACGAGTTCGTCGGTCGCGGCCGCCAGCATCTCGGCTCCGCGGCCCTGCCGGTCCTGGATGCGCATGGCAAAACCGCCGCCGGTGCCGATACCCGGCACGGCCGGTGGCGGAATAACGATGATAAAGGCGCTCTCGATCACCGACAGGCGCTTGCGCAGATCAGCGGTGATGGCGGCCGCGGTGAGCCCCTTCTTCAACCGGGCCTCCGGCTCGTCGAACACCGGGAACAGCGCGGCGGCGTTGCCCGCCTGGGTGCGGGTCGCGCCCGAGAAGCCGGCAAAGGCGGCAACACGCACGATGCCCGGCGTATCCAGCGCGATCCGCTCGATCTCACGCACCACATGGGTGGTGCGGTCCAGCGACGCCGCGCCCGGCAGCTGGACGGAGACGATGACATAGCCGCGATCCTGCGCGGGAATGAAGCCTTGCGGCGTAATCGCAAGCAGCCATCCCGCGCTGCCGATCAGCGCGACGTAGATGAGCAGCATCACCACCGAATGCTTGATTACGAAATTCGCCGCACCTGCATAGAAATGCGACAACCGGTCAAAGCCGCGATTGAACACGCGCGTGAATGCCTCCCAACCCCGCGCGATGAAATTCCAGCGCGCAGGCCCCGTCTTCTCGGCGTGCAGCTTGAGAATCTGCGAGGCGAGCGCCGGCGACAGCGTCAGCGAGCAGAAGCAGGAAATGGCGGTCGCTACTGCAATTGTCACGGCGAACTGCTGAAAGAACTGGCCGGAAATGCCGCCGAGGAACGCGGTCGGCACGAACACGGCGCACAGCACCAGCGCGATCGAGACGAGGGCGCCGCCGACCTCCTCCATGGTCTTGAGCGCCGCATCGCGCCGGCTCATGCCATGCTCGAGGTGACGCTCGACATTCTCGACCACGACGATGGCGTCGTCGACCACGATGCCCACTGCCAGGACCAGGCCGAACAGCGTGAGATTGTTGATGGAGAATCCAAGCGCGGCCATCACGGCAAACGTGCCGACCAGCGATACGGGAATGGCTATGATCGGAATGATCGCAGGCCGCCAGCCCTGCAGGAAGACCAGCACGACGATGACGACCAGCACCATTGCTTCGTAAATGGTCTTGATCAACTCGTGAACGGACTGCGCGATGAATTCGGTCGGGTTGTAGCCGATATTGTAGTCGAGCCCGTGCGGAAAGGCCGCCTTCAGCTTGACCATGGTGTCGGAGATGTTTTTTGCGGTGGCCAGCGCGTTCGATCCGGGCCGCTGCGTCACCAGCATGGCGACGGCGGATTTGCGCAACAGGAAGCTGTTGGTGGTGTAAGCCAGCGCGCCGAGCTCGATGCGCGCGACGTCGCGCAGCCGCACCACCCGGCCGTCGCCGCCCGCCTTGATCAGGATATCCTCGAACTGCCTTTGATCCTTCAGCCGGCCGGTGAAGACGAGGTTCGGCTGAAAGGCGCGGTCCGCGATCGGCGGCTCCGCGATCTGGCCGCCTGCGATCTGCACGTTCTGCGAACGGATCGCCGCGATCACTTCCGAGGCGGTCAGGCCAAGGGTGGCGATACGCTCGGGGTCGAGCCATAGCCGCATCGAATAGTCGCGCGCGCCGAATATCTGGATGTCGCCGACGCCGTCGAGCCGCAGCAGCTGGTCGCGAACCTGCAACAGCGCATAGTTGGAGATGTAGAGCTGGTCGAAGCTGTCGTCCGGCGACAGCATGAACACGACCATCAGAATGTCGGGGCTGTTCTTGCGGGTGACGACGCCGTTGCGCTGCACCTCCTCCGGCAGGCGCGGCTGCGCGATGGCGACGCGGTTCTGCACCAGCACCTGCGCCTTGTCGAGGTCGGTGCCGAGCTTGAAGGTGACCGTGATGGTGAGCTGACCGTTCGAGGTGGCCTGGCTGTAGAGGTAGAGCATGTCCTCGACGCCATTGATCTCCTGCTCGATCGGAGCGGCGACGGTATCGGACACGGTCTGCGCGGATGCGCCGGGATATTGCGTGGTGACCACCACGGTCGGCGGGACCACCTGCGGATATTCGGAGACCGGCAGCGTGGTGTAGGCGATCGCGCCGACGATCAGGAGCACGATCGACAGCACCATCGCGAGGATGGGCCGGTTGATGGAAAGCTGACCGAGGTTCATGACTTGTTTCCCGCCGGCTCCGCCTTCGGCGGATGCGGCGCCACCTTGGCTCCGACGCGGGCGCGCTGGATGCCGTCGATGATCACCTTGTCGTCGGCCTTCAGGCCCTCGCGGATGATGCGGAGGCCGCCATCGAGCGGACCGAGGACCACCGGCCGCACTTCGACGAAGTTCTCGTTGTTGACCACGAACACGATCTTGCGCGACTGGTCGGTGGCAATCGCTGCATCCGGCAGCAGCAGCGCCTCATATGGCGCGCTGCCGACCAGACGGACGCGGCCGAACTGGCCGGGCAGGATGGAGATATCCTTGTTCGGAACGATAGCGCGACTGCGCAAGGTGGCGGTCGAGACGTCAAGACGGTTGTCGAGAAAATCCATCCTGCCCTCGCGCGAGGGCTTGCTCTCCCCGACCAGCGCGACCTGTACAGGATTGGCCGTATCGCGCGAACTTGGCCGCCTGCCCTCGAACCAGAGCTTGTTGTATTTGAGGTAGGTCGCCTCATCCATGTCGAAATAGATGTAGATGGGATCGAGCGAGACGATCGAGGTCAGCAGCGTCGAACCTCCGTCGGCGCCCTGCACGAGGTTGCCGATGCTGACGAGATGACGGCTGACGCGGCCTGCGATCGGCGCCTTCACATGGGTGAACTCGATATTGAGCTGGGCAGCCTTCAACGCGCCTTCGGCCTGCATTTCCGCGGCATGCGCAGCCTGCAAGGTCTGACGGCGCTGGTCGACGATCGATTCGGAGACGGCGCTGGTCGTGACCAGGGTCAGCGCGCGCTCAAGCTCGCGGCGGGCGAGTTCCGCCCTGGCGCGAGCATCCGCGAGCTGCCCGTCCGCCTGCAGCGCAACGGCCTCGAAGGGACGCGAGTCGATGACGTAGAGCAGGTCGCCCGGCTTGACGAAGTCGCCATCCTTGAACTGGATGGAGTCGACGAAGCCGCCGACCCGTGCGCGGACCTGGACTTCCTCGACCGCCTCGAAGCGGCCGGTGAATTCGTCCCAATCGGTAACGACGCGCTTGGTCGGCTGCGCCACGGTGACGGACGGCGGGGGCGCCGCAGCCTGCGTCGCGGGCTTGTCGCAGCCGGCCAGAGCCGCCGCGAGCAGGACGGCCAGCGGTGAAAGACACCGCAACGAATGAAAGCGCGAGACTATTTCCGGAGCTGAACGCTCAGGCGGGATGACGGCGTTCAAATCAATCCCCTCTTGATGTGCCGCGATCGCTGCGGCGGCCGCAGTGTGGCGACTAGATGAGACTGCCTCTCAGTGTCCGCAAGATGCGACCGCAATCAAGCAAAATTGTTGTGCTGGACCGAGGGCGCCGCCTTGACCGCCCGCGGATGAAACCACGGCTGCCTATGGGGCGCAATTGTGCCCATGAGACTCCACAACCGTTGTCGATGAATTTCCAGGGCTCTCGCCTTCGGCGATCCCAGAATGACGGAGGGTGACGCGGCAGATTTCATCCGCTAACTTGCCGGGAACAAAAATTCCGGGAGGACGGATTGCACAAAGGCCGCGTCGTATTCAGCGCCATGGACGAGGTCGTGTTCGGGCGCCCTGCCGCGGAAGCCGTCGTCGAGCAGTTGGACCGGCTTGGCGCCAGGCGCGCCTTCCTGATGGTGAGCGGGACGCTCAACCGCGAGACCGACGAAATCGGGAAAATCCGCGACGCAATGGGCGCGCGCTGCGTAGGCACCTTCGACAACATGCCGGCGCATACGCCGCGTGCGGCCGTGATTGCCGCCACCAACCAGGCCCGCGATGCCAAGGCCGACCTGATCGTGACCGTCGGCGGCGGCTCGATCACCGACGGCGCCAAGGCGGTGCAGCTGTGCCTCGCCAATGATATCTCGACCACCGAGGGCATCGACAGCATCCGCGTGCGCGGCGGCGAGGAGCCGCCGATCAAGCCGCCCTCGGTGCGGCAAATCAGTGTGCCCACCACGATTGCCGGCGGCGAGTTCAGCCATATCGCCGGCGTCACCGACGAGCGCACGCATGTGAAGCAGATGCTGCGCCACACGCTGACCGTACCCCGCGCCACCATCCTCGATCCCTGGCTGTCCGTGCACACGCCGGAGTGGCTGTTCCTTTCCACCGGAATCCGCGCCGTCGATCATTGCGTCGAAGGCATCTGCGCGCGCGAGGCGCATCCCTATTCCGACGCACAGGCGGTCAAGGGCCTGTCAATGCTGACGCAAGGGCTCAAGCGAGTGAAGGCCGACGCCAACGACATCGAGGCGCGGCTGGATTGCCAGATCGGCACCTGGCTCTCGATGGCGCCGCTGTCGGGCGGAGTGCCGATGGGGGCGAGTCACGGCATCGGCTACGTGCTGGGCGGCGGATTTGGCGTGCCGCACGGCTACACCTCCTGCGTGATGCTGCCCGCGGTGATGCGCTGGAACAGATCCGCCAATGCCGAGCGCCAGGCGCTGGTGGCACAGGCCATGGGCGAGCCCGGCAAGGATGCCGGCGACGTGCTCGATGCCTTCATTCGCAGCCTCGGCATGCCGCGCAGCCTGAGGGACGTCGGCGTCGGCCCCGAGCATTTCGACGCGATCGCCGAGCAAGCAATGCGCACGCCGTGGGTGCCGCGCAATCCGCGCAAGATCGACGGGCCGGCGCAGGTCCGCGAGATACTCTTGTTGGCTGCATAGAGCATGATCCTGAGAAGGGCACACCACCGGTTTTCCGAGAAGATCATGCACCGATAGACAAAATGGAGAGGCGATGTACACCGGCAAGCACGTCCACCTGCGTCCGCTGCAACCTGCCTTCATCATGGCCTCGACCGGCGAGGTGGTGACCTATCGCGAGCTCGAGGCGCGCTGCAATCGCCTCGCTCACCTGTTCCGCAGCCGCGGCTTGAGGCGGCTCGATCATTTCTCGATATTCATGGAAAACAACAACCGCTATCTCGAGGCCTGCGGCGCCGGCGAACGATCCGGGCTCTACTACACCTGCGTCAATTCCTATCTCACGCCGGGCGAACTCGCCTACATCCTCGTCAATAGCGAGTCGCGCATTCTCATCACATCGAAGGCGAAGCTCGACGTCGCCCGCGAAGCGATCCAGAGCTGTCCGAAGATTGAGCTCTGCATCGTCGCCGATGGCGAGAGCGAGAGCGAACGTATCGTCGGCCTCGAAGCCGCCACGAAGGAGCTACCGAAGACGCCGATCGCAGATGAGAGCCTCGGCACCGCGATGCTCTATTCCTCCGGCACTACCGGCCGCCCCAAGGGAATCTTGCGACCGCTGCCCGAGCAGCCGCCGGCGCAGACCCTGCCGCTGTTCGATTTCCTGGTCAAACTCTGGAAGTACCGCGAAGGGATGGTCTACCTGTCGCCGGCGCCGCTGTATCACTCGGCGCCGCAGGCCGCGGTCAATCTCACCATTCGTTTGGGCGGCACCGCCATCATCATGGAGAGCTTCGATCCCGAGCGCTATCTGCAGCTCGTGGAGCAATGGGGCATCACGCACACGCAGCTGGTCCCGACCATGTTCTCGCGCTTGCTCAAGCTGCCGGAGGAGGCGCGCAAGCGCTACGATCTCTCTTCGCTCGAGATCGCGATCCACGCGGCGGCGCCCTGCCCTGCCGCGGTCAAGGACGACATGATCAGATGGTGGGGCCCGATCATCCATGAATATTACGGCGCCACCGAAGGTCTCGGCTTCACCGCCTGCAACAGCGAGGAATGGCTGGCGCATCGCGGCACCGTCGGCCGCGTGCTGCTCGGCGATCTGCATATTCTCGATGCGAACATGCAGCCTTGCCCGACCGGCACGCCGGGCACGGTATGGTTCAAGACCGCTACGCCGTTCGAATATTTCAACGATCCCGCCAAGACCAATGAAGCGCGCTCGCCGGACGGCAGCATGAGCACGGTCGGCGACGTCGGCTATGTCGATGCCGACAACTTCCTTTATCTCACCGACCGCGCCACCTTCATGATCATCTCCGGCGGGGTGAACATCTATCCGCAGGAATGCGAGAATCTGCTGATCACCCATCCGAAGATCGCGGATGCCGCGGTCTTCGGCGTGCCCAATGCCGACCTGGGCGAAGAGGTGAAGGCCGTGGTGCAGCCGATGCCGGGCGTCGAACCCTGCGAGGAACTCGCGCAGGAGCTGATCGCCTTCTGCAGCAAATCGCTGTCGCGCCAGAAAGTGCCGCGATCGATCGATTTCGAAGCTGAGCTGCCGCGGCTGCCGACCGGAAAGCTCTACAAGCGGCTGTTGCGCGACCGCTATTGGGGCAGCAAGACGTCACGGATCGTGTGACGGACGGATCAGTTGCCCCACGGGCGCGAAGCGGGACCGATCTTTCGCCGACCACCGCGTTGTAAGCCGCGCGCGACGGGGAGGTAACACCCGCAGCCTTGACGCAAGCCATATGAAGCAGCCGACAGGCGATGCGAGATTGCGCACAGCGCGCGACCTTGCGATGGTGAAAAATGCAGGTTCCGGAGAAATTCCGGACGGCGGATTGCCGCCCGCATTAGGCGGAAGTAGCAGAAACAGCAGCGGCTTGGCCGGTTGCCGGCACCTGCCGTCATGCTATCGTCCACGGCAACTCGGCGAACTCAAAGAGACCGAATAGCAAGGGAGAGGACACATGCGGAGCGTGCAAGCGCTGGGCGTTGCGGCATTGGTGTTGCTGGCGCTGCCTGACCCTTCATTCGCCGGCGAACCGAAATCCGGCGGAGTCTTCCGCATCTATCACCGCGACAGCCCGGGCAGCGCGTCGATCCATGAGGGAGCGACCTATTCGTTCAACGTGCCCTTCATGCCGGTCTTCAACAATCTTATTCTCTTCGATCAGCACAAGGCCCAGAACAGCGTCGACACGATCGTGCCGGAACTTGCGGAGAGCTGGGCCTGGAGCGGCGACAACAAGACCCTCACCTTCAAGCTGCGCAAGGACGTCAAATGGCATGACGGCAAGCCGTTCACCTCGGCCGACGTCAAATGCACCTTCGACATGCTGATGGGCAGATCGCAGCAGAAATTCCGGCAGAACCCTCGCAAGGCGTGGTACGATCAGGTCGACGACGTCGCGACCAACGGTGATTACGAGGCCTCGTTCAAGATGAAGCGGCCGCAGCCAGCGCTGCTTTCGCTGCTCGCCTCGGGCTATACACCCATCTATCCCTGCCACTTGTCGCCGGCCGAGATGCGCACCAAGCCGGTCGGAACCGGTCCGTTCAAATTCGTCGAGTTCAAGGCCAACGAGTCGATCAAGCTGAGCAAGAACCCCGATTACTGGAAGAAGGGATTGCCCTATCTTGACGGCATCGAGTTCACGATCGTCCCCAACCGTTCGACGGCGGTCCTCGGCTTTATCGCCGGCAAGTTCGACATGACGTTTCCGACGGAGGTGTCGATTCCGCTCGTGAAGGATGTGAAGTCGCAGGCGCCCAATGCGGTCTGCGTGGTGGAGCCGCTGAACGTCTCCACCAACATTATCGTCAACTCGTCCAATCCACCTTTTGACAACATCGACGTGCGCCGCGCGCTGGCACTGGCGCTCGACCGCAAGGCGTTCATCCAGATCCAGTTCGAAGGCCAGGCCGACATCGGCGGCACCATGCAGCCAGCACCGGCGGGATTGTGGGCGATGCCCAGGGAAATGCTGGAGTCGATTCCAGGCTACGGCCCGGACGTCGAGAAGAACCGCGAGGAAGCGCGCAAGCTGATGCAGAAGGCGGGCTACGGCCCCGACAAGCGCCTCGCCATCAAGATTTCCACGCGCAACATTCCGATCTACCGCGACCCCGCGATCATCCTGATCGACCAGATCAAGAACATCTATATCGACGCCGAGCTCGACGTCGTCGACACCGCGCAATGGTTCCCGAAGGTGGCCCGCAAGGACTATTCGCTCGGGCTCAATTTGACCGGCAATGCCGTTGATGATCCCGACCAGGCTTTCTACGAGAACTATTCCTGCGGTTCGGAGCGAAACTACACCAACTACTGCAACAAGGACATCGAGAAGCTGTTCGACGCGCAGTCGATGGAGATCGACGTCGACAAGCGCAAGAAGCTGGTGTGGGAGATCGACAAGAAGCTGCAGGAAGACGTCGCCCGTCCGATCATCTTTCACGGGCGCGGCGGGACCTGTTGGCAGCCCTATGTCAAGAACATGACGATCATGTCCAACAGTTCCTACAACGGTTTCCGTTACGAGGATGTCTGGCTGGACAAGTAAGTCACGATCCGGATGGCGCAAGCTGCGGCTCCAGAGGAGAAGCCAGGTGTTTGCTTACATCGTGCGACGCCTCGCTTTGATGCTCGTGACCCTGTTCGGGATCTCGGTCATCATCTTCGTGCTGCTGCGCGTCGTGCCCGGCAACATCGTCGACATCCTGTTCGACGCCGCAGGCTTCGTCGATCCCGCTGACAAGGCCAACCTGGAAAGGGAACTCGGCCTCAGCCAGCCGATCGTGGTGCAGTACCTCAACTGGATCGGCGGGCTGCTGCGAGGCGACCTCGGCTACTCGTACGTCTCGGAGAAGCCGGCGTTGCAGGAGATACTGCCGCGGATTCCGATCACCGCGCGGCTCGCCGGGCTGGCGCTGCTGTTCTCGGCCTCGATCGGCATTCCGCTCGGCGTCATCAGCGCCGTGCACCAAGGCACCAAACTCGACTACACGCTGCGCGTGGTCAGCTTGAGCGGGCTGTCCCTGCCCTCGTTCTGGCTTGGCCTCCTGATCCTGATGGCGTCGGTCTCGATGTTCGGAACGATGCCGATCTTCAATCCGAATCCAAAAACCTGGACCGAAGCGTTCGCGATCTATGCCGTGCCGGCGATGGCCGTCGGATTCCGCAGCGCCGCGCTGACCATGCGCATCACCCGCTCCTCGATGCTGGAGATCCTGCGGCAGGATTATATCCGCACCGCGCGCGCCAAGGGGGCCTCGGAAGCATCCGTCAACTATCATCACGCGCTGAAGAACGCGGTGCTGCCGGTCATTACCGTGATCGGCATCGAGGCGGCGTTCCTGATCGGCGGCCTGATCGTCACTGAAACCGTGTTCAACATCCCCGGCATCGCGCGCTTCCTGGTCGAGGCGCTGCGCTGGCGCGATTATCCGATCGTGCAGAACCTCGTCATGTTCATCGCCGTGGTCGTGGTGTTCACCAATTTCATCGTCGACCTGCTCTATGCGGCGATCGACCCGCGCATTCGCTTCGGAGACTGAGCATGATCCCGAAAAGTGGGAACCGGTTTTCGGACAAGGTCATGCTCAAAACAAAGAGAGTCTAGTGGCCGTCATCAATTACGATAGCGAACTGAGGCGGGCCGGCGCCCACGCCACACATGGCTGGCGGCGGCTGGCTTTCCTGGCGCAGCGCTATGTGCTCGGCACCGTCGGGCTGATCATCATGGTGCTGTTTGTATGGACGGCGTTGTCGGCCGATTTGATCTCGCGCTACGACCCGCTGACGGTGGATTCCGCGCATCGCCTCGCGCCGCCCAGCGCGGCGCACTGGCTCGGCACCGACTCCTTCGGCCGCGACGTCTGGTCCCGCATCATTCATGGCGCGCGGATATCGCTCGCCGTCGGTGTCGGCTCGACCGCGCTCGGCGCCACGCTCGGGGTCATCGTCGGGCTGATCTC